>NZ_WPCB01000013.1:0-83687 GCF_009741785.1 Haloarcula sp. CBA1122 | reverse complement strand
TGCAGGGCGACGCGACCCGCCTTCCGCTCGCTGCCGGGGCCGTTGACCTCGCGGTGTACGTCGCGACGCTGCATCACCTCCCGTCACAGGCCGCCCGTCGCGCCAGTCTGGACGAACTGGCCCGCGTCCTCGCGCCGGGCGCTCGGGCGCTCGTCAGCGCGTGGAGCACGGCCCACGACCGCTTCGACGCCGACCCCGACGCGGACGAGGGCTTTGACACGACCGTCGACTGGACGCTCCCCGGCGGCGAGACGGTCCCGCGGTTCTACCACATCTACGCGCCGGCCGAGTTCGAGCGCGATGTCGCCGACAGCGACCTCCGGCTCGTCTCGATGGAGCTGTCAAGCGGCAACTGTTACGGGGTCGTCGAGCCAGAAGGGAAACGCACTTAATTGCCTTCCATCTATGGATGTGTACGTTCGCACTCGGGCGAAACACAGTCCATCTGGTCTGTGTCCGCACGAGTGAGTGGCGGTGGTGAGCAAATCCAACGGATTTGCGAACGACGCCGCGCGCGAACGCAGTGAGAGCGCGACGGTGGCGAGCGATTCCAGCGGAATCGCGAGGCACGCCGCGAAGACGCGAAGCGATGCGCGGCGGTGGTCTAGTGGTAGGACCTGAGCCTTCCAAGCTCATGGCCCGGGTTCAAATCCCGGTCGCCGCATCCTGCGAGGAACGGACGTGACGAGCGGATGCTGTACGGAGGGATTTGAATCACGCGAGACGAGTGCAACGAGTCTCGCCATCGGGTTCAAATCCCGGTCGCCGCATTTTGCTGCGAGTCCAGCCGCGAGCAGCAAATGCTGTACAGAGTGATTTGAACTACGGAAATCCGACCGACAGCGAGGATTTGCAGTCGAGTTCAAATCCCGGTCGCCGCATTCTACAGCAACAAAAACGGCCAGCCGAGGCGTTATCAGGCGTTTTGAACGTCGCCGAGGTCTCTCAGCCGCCTTTGAAGCCAACTGACGCCGTCACTCCGGTTCGACCGCAGCCTGCTCGAACTCTTGCCAGTCGTCGCCCATCCATTCCTGCAGGCGGTCGGTGACGCCGGCGAAGTCCTCGCCGTCTTCGAAGGATTCGACGACGACCCAGCCGTCGCCGTCGCGGTCGTAGCCGAGGCTGTAGCCGCGGTCGCCGTCGATGATGACGACGAACGCGGCCACCACGTCGAGGTCGGGGAAGAACCCGACTGGCGCGAACCCGTAGTCGTCGTGCTGGGCTTCGAGGGCCGAGATCTCGCTCGTCGAGAGCGGTCTGTCCGGCAGCGAGTCCGTCAGTTCGGTCATTACGTCGCAGTCGTGGGGAGAGGACTGAAAGCGTTTCGAGCGGGGCGCGGCCGGGGGACCTCAAAGTGTGAGGCAGACATAACTTCGGCCAACATTGAAGTATTATCATGACTTTTGTTAACATGGAGCTTCCTACGCTCCCGGCGGGAACGACCGTCGTACCATCCGGGATTGGCATCGGCGGACGATCATCGCCGGTGGAGACTGGCCACTCCACCGGCCACGTATCGCTTTGGAACTAACGGCAGACGGAGCAGCTGACACCTCACCCCCACCCCCACCACTTTCCCTGCTCCCGTTTTTCGAGGTGGTTTCGATACAGTAGTCCAAACGTTGACCTGATAGGGCCGGCGAGGGCCGGTGGGGTTTTCTGCCAGTACGTGTAGCGTCGGATATGGACGCCGCGCGGCTCCCTGGAACCAGCGGACCCGAGCAAATAGTCGCGCACGTCGACATGGACTGTTTCTACGCCGCCTGCGAGCAGCGGCGCGAGCCGGCACTCAGAGGCGAACCGCTCGTCGTGGGGATGGGCTACGAGAACGGCGCGACACACGGGGCCGTCGCGACAGCGAGCTACGAGGCCCGGGCGTACGGTGTCGAGTCGGCGATGGCGATCTCTGAGGCGCTGGAACGGCTCCCACGGAAGGTCGACGCTGTCGACGACCCGGCCCTCGATGTCGAGGACGCCGGGTTCTACCGCCCGGTCGAGATGGACTTCTACGAGTCCGTCGCCGCGGATGTCCGGGACATCCTCCATGCAGAAGCGGACGTCGTCCGCGAGGTGAGCATCGACGAGGCGTATCTGGATGTGACCGAACAGGTCTCCTGGGAGACCGTCGAGTCGTGGGCACAAGACCTGAAAGACACCATCGAATCGGAGGTGGGCGTGGCGGCGAGCGTCGGCGTCGCGCCGACGATGAGCGCCGCGAAGGTGGCCAGCGACCGCGACAAGCCGGACGGCCTAATCGTCGTCGAACCCGGGGCTGTCCGAGAGTTCTTCGATGACCTCCCCGTCGAGGACGTCCACGGCGTCGGCCCGGTCACCGCCAGGGAACTCGCCTCGCTCGATATCGAAACCGCGGGCGATCTGGCGGCTGCTGACCCGGAACTGCTTGCCGAGCGCTTCGGCGAGCGTGGCCGCGAGATACGCCGCTACGCCCGCGGCGAGGACGAGCGGTCGGTGACACCGAAAGGCGACCCCAAGAGCCTCTCGCGGGAGTCCGCGTTCACCGAAGCGACGGCCGAGATGGAGGCCAAGTGTCGACAGGTTCGCACCCTCGCCGACGCTGTCGCCGACCGTGCACAGCGAAAGGGCGCGCGCTACCAGACCATCGGCATCAAGGTCGTGACGCCGCCGTTCGACGTGAACACGCGTGCCCGGTCGCTCCCCGGCCCGGTCGAGGAGCCCGACCTTGTCAGGCGCGTCGCGCTCGACCTGCTCGGCGAGTTCGACGACGACCCGGTTCGGAAGGTCGGTGTCCGCGTCTCGAACCTTGATTTCTCGGCCGGCGAGCAGGCCAATCTGGACGGGTTCGGCGGTGGCTCCGGAACCGAGGAGACGACCGATAGCTCCGTCGCCGACAACAGCTCGGAGACGGCTAAAGAACAGGACGAGGAAGGACAGGTCGGTCTCGGAACGTTCGGTGAGAGCGAGGCTGCCGGAGATACGATGGACGAAGATGGAGGCCTCGCTGACACTCACATTTCACTCCCGCCCGGCCAGACCACGCTCGCGGATTTCTAGTTAGGCGACACCGTGTTCCAGATTCTCCAGCAGTTTCCCGACGAACAGACCTGCTCGCGGAGAAATAGTGTCGTCTGCTGGGACTGCTGTCGGATGCGCGGCCAGCGTGTCGACGAACCGCTGGCTGTGGGTCATCGCGTGTAACATATCGACTACGTCGACCACCAGTCCTTCGTCGCTGGTGTCCATCCCGGCGTAGCGCTCTTTCTCTGCCTCGGAGTAGGTGATCGTCCAGGCCGGGCCGCCGGCAGCCGCGACGATGTCTTCGAGCGGTGCCACTTCGAGTGGACCGTCGTCACTCCCGACGTACACCGTTCCGTCCTCGACGAACGTCTCGTACCTGTCCATGGACAGCCCCAGCCGAACGAGTGTGTCAAGGTGTCCCACCACAATAGCCGTTACCCCGTCTCGGGCTGACTGGCACCGCTCACGGTCCGTTTCGCGTTCGCATCCCGTCGTACCCGGGACACTGTCGGTCAGCACAACCGGTTTACAACTGTCGTTTGTCAGGGAAGATATGGTCGAGTTCGGACCACGCGACCGCGAGGCGGTCTACAAGTCCATCTACTCGCGACGGGACATTAGACGATTTGCCGCGGACTCCGTTCCCGAGGACGTACTGACACGGGTCCTTGATGCTGCACACAACGCGCCCAGCGTCGGGTTCTCGCAACCGTGGGATTTCGTCGTGATCGAGGACGAGCAGACGAAATCAGCGGTCGCAGCGATTGCCGAACGGGCGATAGCCGCCGCACGCGAAGGCTACGAGGAGCCGCGCAAATCGGATTTCGGCCAGTTGAAACTGGAGGGGATAACCGATGCCCCGGTGAATATCTGTGTTACCTGTGACCCCACTCGCGCTGCGCCACACGTTCTCGGCCGGAACACGATGCGGCGAATGGACGTCTATTCGACGTGTCTCGCCGTACAGAACCTCTGGCTCGCTGCCCGTGCCGAGGGCATCGGTGTCGGCTGGGTCTCGTTTCTGTATCCCCACGAACTCCGTGCGGTGCTGAACATTCCACACCACGTTCAGCCTGTGGCCTACCTCTGTGTCGGCTACCCCGAAGACGGCTTCCCTGCTGAACCGGTACTGCAACGGGAAGGCTGGCGTAATCGCATCGACAGAACGGAACTGGTCCATTACGACGAGTGGGACCCCAGTCGGACGCCCGAAACGAAGTCATAGCGGCGTCGGTAACCGAAGCCCCGTCGGTAGCACACGAGAATTTGAAGCCCGAGCGAGCGAAACCTCGGACTGGCTTCGAACTGCTTGCTGCGTCCAGACCTGTTCCACAGCTGATGGGCGTCTGACGGAGAGTTATGGGGCCTGCGCGTCTCATTCGTGACAGAAACGCATGGCAGAGACCGAACAGATAACTGTCGCGACGACGAGCGCAGGGCCGGGTGGGACCGGGGAGCCGGGCGAGACCGTCAATCTCCCGGTAGTGGAACTGCTGACCGGCCGGGGATTCATCACCGGCAAGAGCGGGTCAGGGAAATCCAACACGGCGAGTGTCATCGCCGAGAAGCTGCTGGACAACGGGTTCGGTCTGCTCATCGTCGATATCGACGGCGAGTACTACGGCCTGAAAGAGGAGTACGAGATCCTCCACGTCGGCGGTGACGAGGAGTGCGACATTCAGGTCACGGAAGACCACGCCGGCAAGATCGCCTCGCTGGCGCTGGAACAGAACGTCCCTATCATTCTGGATATCTCGTCGTTCCTCGACGAGGAGGAGGCAGAGACGCTACTGACCGAGGTCGCCAAGCAACTGTTCGCGAAGGCGAAAAAGCAGAAACAGCCGTTCCTGATGCTCGTCGAGGAGTGCCACGAGTGGATGCCAGAAAAGGGGTCGATGGGCGAGGTCGGGAAGATGCTCATCAAGATCGGGAAGCGTGGCCGGAAACACGGACTGGGAATCGTCGGCATCAGCCAGCGCCCGGCCGACGTGAAGAAAGACTACATCACCCAGTGTGACTGGCTCGTCTGGCACCGCCTGACCTGGAACAACGACACGAAAGTGGTCGGGCGTATCCTCGACAACAAGTACGCCGACGCCGTCGAAGACCTGGACGACGGGGAAGCGTTCATGATGAACGACTGGGCCGAGCAGGTCAGCCGGGTCCAGTTCCACCGCAAACAGACGTTCGACGCCGGCGCGACGCCCGGCCTCGACGACTTCGAGCGCCCGGAACTCAAGTCCGTCAGCGACGACCTCGTCTCCGAACTGGAGACCATCAGCGAGGAACAGCAGGCGACGGAGAACCGCATCAAGGAACTCCGCGAGGAACTGGACAAGAAGAATTCCCGCATCGCCGAACTGGAAGCGGAACTGCAGGACGCCCGGGACCTCTCGCGGATGGCCGAGCAGTTCACCGAGGCGATGCTGAACCAGGCCGACGACTACAACCCCGGCCGGACGGCACAGGAGGAGATGCGCCGCCAGCGCGAACGGTTCGCCGAGCAACCCACGTCGGACGGCGACGCAGACACCAACAGTGAGGCGGACACTGACAGTCCCGACGAGCAGTCTCCGGAACCGGACGAGACGGCCGACGCCACGTCCGGCGGCGGGTTCGGCGACGCGTTCAGTGCCTTTGCCGAGGACGGGGCCGCGATGAACGGCGGCAGCGCCAGTGACGGTGCGGAGACGAACGGTAGCAGTGCGGACGCCGGAGCAGCGATGAACGGCAGCACCAGCGATGACTCAGCGACGAATGCCAGCACTGCGGACGCCGAACCGGTGTCGAACGGTCACGCCGACAACGCTGCTGCGGCGACGAACGGGGCCAGCGCGGACACCGGTGCGGTAGCCGTGCCAGCGAACGACCACACCGAATCGGACGGCGCTACTGAGGCTGATGACGAGGACCTGAGAGCAGCCATCGCCGAAGCCGTCGAAGCCGAGGAGTCGAACGGGGCAACTGGCTCCGCTAACGACGAGTCTACATCCGACTCCGAGGGGCCCGCCGTCTACGGCGACTTGCGAGCCGACATCGAGGAGTTGGACCGCAAGACCCGGCGGATGCTCGCGTACTACCGCGAGCAGGGCCCTGGAACGCCGCTGAACGCCCACTTCTCGGCCGGCGGCTCCGGCGACCGGACGGCGGCCTACGCGCGAAACAGGGAACTCCGGCTCCGCGAACTGGTCGAACACGTCGGCCGCGGGAAGTACGATTCCCGGCTTGCGGCGCTGGTTCGAGAAGAGAGCGACCGCCGACTCGACGACGATGAGGTAGAGTCGGTCGTCTCCCGACTCGAATCGGCGTTTCTGGACGGCAGCGGCGACTGAAAAGTCAGTACCGCGATAACGGCTGTTTTACAGCAACGGTTCGACGAGGTCCTCGAGCGCCGCCCGCGGGTCGTCGGCCTTCGCGACGCCGCTTGCCAGCAGGACGCCGGTCGCGCCGAGGTCGCTCGCGGAGACGAGGTCTTCGCCGGTCGAGATCCCCGCACCACAGAGCACGTCCACGTCGCCGTTGACGCGGGCGGCGGCGTCGACCGCGCCGGTCACGATGTCCGGGTCGGCCTTGCTGACGGGCGTGCCGGTGCCGATGAGTTCCGGCGGCTCGACGGCGACGCCGTCGGGGTCGAGCGCGGCGGCCGCGCCGATCTGTGCGGGGTTGTTCGCACAGACGATGGTTTCGAGGTCCGCGCGGTCGGCGGCGTCGAGCGCACCGTCGATGTCCGCGAGCTTGAGTCGGTTCTCGGAGTGGTTCAGGAGGGTCCCGACGGCCCCGGCGTCCGCGGCGGCCTCGGCGAGTGTACTGCCGGTGTGACTGCCGTGCTCGACGGCGCTGACGTGCTGGGCCCACGTCTCGACGCCGGTTTCCGCGACAGCGCCGATCTGTGCGGCCTGTGGCGCGACGGCGACGCGAACGCCGGAATCGTCGCTGACGTCCGCAGCGGCGGTCGCTACTTCGACTGGGTCACACGGGTACGCCTTCAGATTGACAAGGACGAACATACGAAACGCACCGGCTGCTGTCGGGAAATAGGTTGCGAAGCCGCCGTTTGGCGTGCCTACTACTGCGCCGTCGTTCCATCTCGGTCCACCGCTCGGGGATGACAATTATTACGCTTCGGCCGAGACAAGAAACGAGACAAGCCGTGACAGCAGGGGATGACGACACACCGACCGTTCTGATAGTTGAAGACGAGCAGCATCTGGCCGATCTGTACACCGATTATTTATCCGACCAGTATCACGTTCAGACGGCCTACAGCGGCGAGGAAGGACTGGAACTGCTGTCGCCCGACATCGACGTGGTGCTGCTCGACCGCCGGATGCCGGTCGTCTCCGGCAACGAAGTGCTCGCACAGATCGAGGAAAAAGGCCTTCGATGCCGCGTCGCGATGGTCACCGCTATCGACCCCGACTTCGACATCATCGAGATGCGCGTCGACGACTACCTCGTCAAACCCGTTACTCGCGACGACCTCCAAGAGGTTGTCGACCGACTGTACAAGATCCGGGAGTACAACGACAGACTCCGGACACTCACGTCGAAAAAGCTCAAGCGCAACGTCCTCCGCGTCGAGAAGACCGACCGGGAACTGCAGGACAGCGACCGGTATCAGGAACTTCAGGACGAGATCGAGCGTATCTCGTCGAACGTCGAGTCGCTCGCGGACGAACTCGACGTAGAGAAAGACGACCTCCAGTTGTAACCTAGTCCTTCCGCTTCACGACGTCGCCGAGCGTGTACTCGCCGTCGCTGCTGCCGCCGGACCACTCGGTCTCGTCGGCGCTACCGCCAGCGCTCAGGGAGATCTCGAGCGCGCTTTCGAGTTTCTTCTGGACGTCGTCGCTGGGCAGGGAGTTACCCTGTTCGAGCTTCCGGATCAGGCTCGCCTTCTCGTTGAGTTGCTTGGCGAGTTCCTCCTGGCTGAGTCCCTGGGACTCCCGGCCCTTGCGGATCCGGTCGTGGTAATCCTGTGCGATCTCGTCCATCTCGTCGAACATATCTCGACGGCGGCCACCGGACCCGCCACCACCCGAGGAACTCGACGAGGAGGACGAACTCGACGACGATGACGAGGAGGACGACGTCGAGTACTTCGTCGACGTAGACGACGTCTCCTCCGTCTTGACCTCCGTGCCGAAGTCGGTACACTCGTCACAGACGTCGAGTTCGGCTCCCTCGATTTTGACGCGGTTCGGAGACGAAACCTCCGTCCCGCACATCTCGCACTGAACCATACCGACGGCTTGGACGGGGCGCGGTTTGAATGTTGCCCTGCGCACGCTGGCGCGGGGAATCCTGTTCTCACGTAGACAGGCTTCCTGTTTCGATGACGTGACTTGCAGACATTCGCTGAAGATCAGCGGTGTCCGTAGCGGTCACAGTCTCCACAGGCGTTGATTCGGGCCATCCCAGCCCTAGTTCAGAAAACCCCCTTTGCAAGACGTTCATCGCTGCATTCGCATCCCTATCTGTCTCAAACCCACATGATGGACAGGAGTGTTCCCGGACCCAGATGGACTTCGATGACTCCACACCACACACCGCACATTCTTTTGTCGTCCCTGCCGCTTCGACCTGCACAACGTGCGTACCGTACACATCGCCCTTGTATTCAAGCAAAGTGATAAACTGTCGCCACGCCGCATCCTGCTTGTTCCGACCGTTTCCATCCGCTCGAAGCATACTCTGAACGTTCAAGTCCTCCACAAACACGGCATCGTACTCCTTGACGAGCCACGTCGTTATTTTGTGCTGGTAGTCCAGTACTTTCCGGTGGATGTCGCGTTTGGCCTTCGCCACTTCGACTCGCTGATTCTCGTAGTTGTTCGACCCATGTTCTTTCCGCGAGAGTTTGCGGTGCGCACGTCGGAGTCGTTCGTATTCGCCTTCGAGGTCGAGCCAATCCACGGTCTTCCCGTCGCTGGTATGGATGTAGTTCAAGATGCCGAGGTCAATACCCACGCTGTTGCTCGGGTTGAGTGAGTCCACATCGGGCTTCTCGGGCAAGTTAGCGTCGTCGATTTCCAACCCAAAGGAAACGAACCACTCACCGGTAGTCTCTTTCTTGAACGTGGCTTCCTTTATTGAGGAATCAGCAGGGATTGGACGGGAGTACCGTATTTTGACCCATCCGACTTTGCTGAAGCGAACGTACGCAAACCCGTCTTGGCCCCTCTTTTCATCGAGGTCGAAACCAGACTGGTTGTACGTCACGCTCCGGTAATCGGTAGGTGCTTGCCGTTTGAGACGACCAACGGTGTGCCCGTTCTCTTTTTGTTTACGAAGGTTCGAGAGGTTTCGGTGGAAGCGGGCAACGGTAGCTTGCGCGGCTTTCGAATACGTTTCCGCGAACACTGGCCATTTTTGCTTCCACTCAGGGAGTTTGTTGTTCTGGTCGAACTCACTCGGCTTAGCATCCACGGGGCTGTTCGTGTAGTCCCATCGGACGTGGTTGTATAGTTGGCGATGAATATCTACCTGATGTTCCAGTTCGTCCGCTACCCCTTCTGTCGGATAGGCACGGTAGCGGTAACTGTGTTCCATCGCTATCCTTGATTGTCGACATGTTTATTTAATGGTTTGTGACATGGAGTTTCGGCTTCATCCCCGTTCATGGTGTGTCGGGGGATTCGCCACGCTGATCAGTATAAATAGTGCACTGGTCGTTCTCAGCGGGATGCCGGTCCGTCAATTGCTGAGCCGATGTTCAGTCGAGCGCCCGCATCGCGTGATAGAACCGCTGAGCGGCGGTGACGTGGCCGACAACGGCGAACACGACCAGCAGCCAACCGACCAGCGACAGGCCGGCCAGTGCGTTCGGGACGAACGCCGCGACGCCCGTGACCACACCGACAAGTGCAAGCCGGTCAGCGCGACCGAGCAGGCCACCGTACACGCGGTCGAGGCCGACCGCCTGCGCCTGGGTCCCGAGATAGGAAGTCATCAAAACGCCGGTGACGGCGGCGATGCCCAGTTCCCACTGGCTCACGCCGGCGGCGAGGCCGACGATGATACCGATGTCGGCGTAGCGGTCGAGCACATGGTCGAGCAGGTCGCCGCCGGAGGAGGCGACGTTCAGTTCCCGCGCGAGCGCGCCGTCCACGAGGTCGAGCCAGCCGTTCAGGAAGACGAGGACAGCTCCGCCGAGATACAGCAGGGGTTCCCGCGCCGCGACGGCGTACACCCCGCCCGCTCCGAGGGCCAGCAGGAACGCGATGACGCTGACACCGTTCGGGGAGAGGCCGGCAACCTTGGCGGCGCTGACGAACGGGCCGAGCGCGCGGTCGGCCAGCGGGCGGAACTTATCGAGCGTCATAGCCAGTCGATGTAGGAGACGGTGCCCGCACTGGGCTCGCGCTCGCCGTCCACGACGGCCCGGATTTCGCTCGCCACCGCGTCGGGGTCCCGGTCCGTCGTCTCGATTTCGTACACCGATTCCATGCCGTGCTCCTCGACGGCTTCTCCGAGGATGACATCGAGCGCTTCCGACTCCGCGTTCTCGTAGGCCTTCGAATCGTCGTCGCCGCGCTCTCGAAGCCGCTCGACGATTGTCTCGGGGTGCGCTCGCAGCACAATCACCCGGTCGGCGGCGAAATGATGCGCGAGGTGGGATTCGAACAGCACGTCGTCGCGGCCGTCGAGCCACTCGGACAATTTGTCCAGGTCCGCGACGAGGCTCCCGCGGTCCTCGTCGATGCCCGTCGAGAACCCCTCCTCTTTGATGACGTCGTTGAGGTGTAGAACGTCGAGGTCAGTGTCGAGGCGCTCCGTCGCCGTGGTCTTGCCCGTGCCCGGCGTCCCGGTGACAGCGACTCTCACGCCTCGACCACCTCGATGACTTCGTTCAGTACCGAGACGGCGCGCTCCGTGTCTTCGCGTGTCCCGCAGGTGATGCGGATACACTCGGGCAGCCCGAACGAGGAGCAATCGCGGATGATGACGCCCCGCTCCTGGGCGGCGTCCGCGACGGCCGACGCGTCGCCGACCTCCGCGAGAATGAAGTTCCCGGCGCTGTCCCAGGTCGGCGAGTCGAGTTCCTCGGAGAGGTACTCCCGAGCCCACGCGGCGGTGTCGACGGAGCGCTCGACGTGGTCGTCGTCGTCAAGCGCCGCCAGCCCGGCGCGACAGGCGAGTTCGCTGGCCGAAAACGGCGTGTTGATACGTGCGTAGGCGTCGGCCCAGTCCTCGGGAACGACCGCGTAGCCGAGTCGAATCCCTGCAAGTCCGTACGCCTTCGAGAACGTACGCAGGAGCGCGACGTCGTCACGGTCGTCGAGTAACGGCCGCTTGCTCGGCCGGTCGGAGAACTCCCCGTAGGCCTCGTCCACGACGACGAGGGTCTGTTCGTCGGTCTCCTCGGCAATCGTCCGGACCGCGTCGGTCGAAAACTCCGCGCCAGTCGGGTTGTGCGGACTGGTGAGGTAGACGATGCGCTCGCCGTCGTAGTCCTTCAGGACGGTGTCGGCGGTCTGAGCGAAGTCGTCGGCCTTCGAGAGCGTGTACTCGTTGACCTCGCCGTGGTGATAGCGGGCGCTCATCGCGTAGTACGCGAAGCCCGGCGACGGGACGAGCACGTCCTGCCCGGGGTCGAGCATGGCTCGGGCGAGGCAGTCCAGCGCGCCGTCGCCGCCGTTGCTCAGCCACACCTGTTCGGGCGTCACGTCCCACATGGCCGCCAGTTCGTCGACGAGGTCGGCGTGGGAAGCCTTCGGATAGGAGTGCATCCGCTCGGCCGACCCGCGAATCGCTTCGACGGCGTCCGGACTTGGCCCGTACATGTTCTCGTTCGACGCTAGCTTCACCATGTCGCCCGGGTCGAGACCGAGTTCCCGGGCGACCTCCTCGATACCGCGACCTGCCCGATAGACAGTGTGAGCGGAGAGGTCCCGTGGTTCCATGGCTGTGCAAAACGGACGGGGCGGCTTAAGCGTGCTCACATCGGGCGTGGCCGTGGCTCCCCAGCCAGACCCGTAGAAATACGCTGGTGGGCTCCCGTGTGAAACCCGTCGAGGACGGGTAAGGCACGGAATAGCACGCTCCCCACCGAAGCCCTGTCAGTCAGTGGTAATGAGCGTTACGGTGATCCACCGTGCAGCCCCGGGACGCCGCCCCCACCGAAAACGGTAACACACCATAGGCCCTGATAGCGTGCAATGCCGCTTCTCATCGATATTCGGAAACTCACGCTCATCACCAGACTCATTCAGGACGGGGCTGAGCAGGTCGCCGACTCGCTGGCGACACTGGCCGGCGTCGACGCCGCCGTCGAGATCAAGAGCCTCTCGTTCGTCCAGCCGGAGGACATCGCCACCGAAATGGGCGGCGGGACCATCTACAGCGCTCGCGTCCGGCTGACAGAGCCGCCCTACGGCGTCTTCCTGATGACGTTCGAGACCGAGACGGCCGCCGAAATCGCGGAGCTGATGACCGGTTCCAGCGTCGACGACGGGTTCACACAGCTCCACGAGTCCGCGCTCCAGGAGATGTGTAACATCCTCACCTCGGGCTTCATCGACGGCATCGCGAACACGCTGAACGCGACCATCAATATGGGGACGCCGACGGTCGTACAGGACGACGCGACCGAGATCGCCGACAAGGCGCTCTCCCATGTCCGCCGGGACTCGCTGACTATCGTGCTCGACTCGCTCGTCGACATCAAGGAGAGCGATGTGGCGTTCTCGCTCCGCATCTTCCTCATCCCCGACCCCGGCTCGTTCGTCCACCTCATCGACCAGCTGGACTACGACACCGACCGGGAAACGCACATCTCTGCCGACACCGACGCGGTCAAAGAACTCGATATGTCAGGTGACGCGGACGCGCTCGATGCCTTCGATTCCTCGGAGTAACCACACCGAACCCACGACGTTGAAGAGGGTCGCGTCCAACCGCCGCATATGAGTGTCGTAAACGCGGCTGTCTTCGGGGTTCACCTGATATTCGCCGCGCTGTGGGCTGGCACCGTGTTGTTCATGACTTACGCCGTCCTCCCGACGGCGCTGAACGGCGACTCCTCGCCGGGACCGCTGTTGGCGATTACCGGGAAGCTCAAGACGGTGTCACGGGCGAGCGCACTGCTCCTGTTTCTGACGGGCGGGCATCTGGCAGCGACCCGCTACACCGCCGAGTCGCTGACGGGGACCGGGCGCGGCCACCTCGTCATCACGATGATCGTCCTGTGGTTCATCCTGGCCGGCCTCGTCGAAGTCGGGGCCTCGAAGCTCAGTGACGGCTTCAATCAGCAGAAGGTGCGCGAACCGGCCCGGAACGCACGCCCGTTCCTGCTGGGAGCGTCCGTTGTGTCGATTCTCCTCCTGCTCGACGCCGGCGCGATTCTCGGCCTGTACTGAACGGCCGGCATATCGGTTGCCGATCGCTGTGCAGACAGACCTGTATCAGCAGATACAAATCACCATCCGGCGTACCAGTACCCAATGTGGCCGTGGGGACATCTCGCCGTCGCCTACCTCGTTTACGTCGTCTACACTCGCCTTGACCCGACCCGTCGCCAGACGGCGGCGACGCTGACCGCGCTGGCGGTGGGGTCGCAGTTCCCGGACCTGATCGACAAGCCCCTCGCATGGACGTTCGGTGTCCTGCCGTCAGGGCGGTCGCTCGCCCATTCGGTGTTTACCCTCCTCATCATCGCTGTGGTCTTGCACCGACTCGCTGTCCGCTATCGCAGAACGGACCTCTCAAAGGCCTTCACGGTCGGTGCGTTCGCACACACGCTGACCGACATGAGTCCGACAGCGGTAGCGGGGCTGCTCGGCGGTGACCTGACACAGCTACAGTGGCTTCGCTTTCTGGTCTGGCCGCTCCGGCCACCGCCGCCGTACGCCAACGACATCTCCTTCGTCGAGCAGTTCGCCTCGCTCTCCGTCGAGCCGTACGTCCTGTTCCAGTTCGGGCTGTTCGGCCTGGCTGTCGCCGTGTGGATCGCCCACGGTGTACCCGGGCTCCGGTCGGTCACTCGGCGAAGCAAGGCTGTGTTCACGGACTTCGCCGATTAAAGCCGTTCGGAAACGTGGTCAGCACACTTCAGCGCCAGCGCGGCGATAGTCAGCGTCGGGTTCATCGACCCGGCGGTGACGAACACCGACGAGGACGCGATTGAGAGATTCGCCACGTCGTGGGTCTGCAACTGTGGGTTGACGACGCTCTTTTCGGGCTCGGTCCCCATCCGCGTCGTGCCCATGTGGTGGTACGCCGGCCCGGTGTCCGCTGGCCCGACCGTCCACGAGATGTCGACGCCCAGCTCCGACAGCACGGCGCGTTGAATCTCGTTCGCACGACTGAGCGACCGTTCCAGTCGCTCGCCCCACGACCACTGGATATCTGGAACCGGATTGCCGTGATCGTCTGTCGTCGACGTGTCCAGCGTCACCCGGTTTTCCTTCCGCGGCGGCTGGCCGACCAGCCCGCCCATCGCGATGCTGTTGCCGTAGCTCTCGCGGAGGCTCGACAGCAGCGTATCGCCCCACTCCTCGCCGGAGAGCGCGAGTTCGACCGGCGACGGACCGGCGTAGTTCAGAAACTCCAGTTTGAGGGGTGACAGCGCCTCGTCGGTGGCCCCGACCACCGTCTCGCCGTCCGCGACGCGCTCGACTGCCTGCCCGGGGTCGTCGTAGAACTGGTGGCACTCGCTCGTGAGAAAGCCGACGTGGTTCTGGCGTGTCTCCCGGTCGAGGGTGCCGCCAGCGCCGGCAAACAGGTGGTCCATGAAGTAGTGGCCGACCAGTCCCGAACTGTTCGCCAGTCCGTCCGGGTAGCCGTCGCTCTCCGATAGCAGGAGGAGTCGCGGCGTCTCGACGCCGCCCGCCGCGATGACGAACTCGCGGGCCGTCTGTCGGTGTTCGGTCCCGTCCGGTGTCGCGTAGACGGCTGCTTCGACGCGTCCGTCGGTGTCAGTAACGAGGCGCTGGACCGGCGCGCGGTCGATGACGCGTGCCCCCTCGGCCTCGGCGTCCTCGATGTGGACGCTGGCGTCGTATTTCGCGCCGGACGGACAGACCGGTTGGCAGGTCCCGTAGCCGACGCATGGCCCCCGGCCATCGTACGGTTCGGAGTTCCGGGCGTTAGGAACGGAGTGCATCGTGATGCCCAGTTGCTCGCAGGCCTCAGCAAACAACGAATCGCTGTACGACGGCGGAAAGCCGGGCAACGGGTACGCACCGTCCCGCGGTGGTGCGAAGGGGTTGTCCGCGTCCCCGGCGACCCCCAGCGCCCGCTCGGCGTCGGCGTAGTACGGCCGCAGGTCGTCGTAGCTGATCGGCCACGCCGGGTCGTCGGTGTCGTGGCTCCCGTCGAAATCCGACGGGTGCAACCGCATCACCATCCCCTGCCAGTGCAGCGTCGACCCGCCGACCCCTTTCACTCGCGAGATATTCAGCGGGTAGTACCGCTCGCCGCTCGCACTGAATGCGTCGCGGTCCCCGCCCATCTCCCAGACAGAGCCGTGGTCGCCGGGCCGGATCGCCTGTTCCATCTGCTGCTCGCGCTTCGACCTGTCGAACCGCGGCCCGGCCTCCAGCACGACCACGTCGCGACCGTCGCTGGCGAGTTGGCTCGCGACGAGTGCCCCTGCCGGCCCGGCCCCGACGACACAGACATCCGCCCGCTCGGACGGCTCCCGGTCCATTTCAGCAGGAGTTAGGCAAGCCTAAACTTATACGTTGGCATCTCAGGCGCTGTGGGGAGTCTGCACAGCAACTGCGACGTATCCCAATTGTATCGCATCCTCTTTGCGCGACGTCACGGTCAGACGTATTCGCTCCGCTGCGCGCGACCTCCCTGATTAGAATCCCGCCATGCCGGTTCAGTCACAGACTCGCTTCGCTCGTCGGTTCCCTGCACGGGCGTGGCGGGACTGAGCAAACGCGAAGCATTTGCGAACTACGCGAGACCCGCTGCAGCGGGTCTCGCGGGATTCGAACCGGAGCAAGACGGTTGTCTCGCTTCGCTCGCCGTTGCGACTTGCAGGGTTCGAACTCCGGGTCCGTCGACTCCTCACATCCGTTCGTCGCACGACGGGCGTGGCGGGACTGAGCGAAACCGAAGGTT
This sequence comes from Haloarcula sp. CBA1122, assembly GCF_009741785.1. NCBI lineage: Archaea > Methanobacteriati > Methanobacteriota > Halobacteria > Halobacteriales > Haloarculaceae > Haloarcula > Haloarcula sp. CBA1122. The sequence continues at coordinate 67,616 of NZ_WPCB01000013.1, read as the reverse complement.
TCGCGAGGGTCGCCACGGCCGCGAGTGTGTTTCGAGCGGACGCGAGAAACCACGAAGCGGGCGTGGCGGGATTCGAACCGGACCGAGACTCGCTCCGCTCGTCTCGTAGGGTTCGAATCTCCGGGCCGTTTTCACGGCTCGCTGTCGCTCGCCGGAAAACGGGCGTGGCGGGATTCGAACCCGCGTTCTAGGGGTTAGGAACCCCTCGCCCTGGTCCACTAGGCCACACGCCCTATCGGGTGGTCGATTGAGCGGTGAAAAATCCTTTCGTTATCACTACAGACCGCTGAAAACGGAGAAGTGGTCGAGATTACGTCTCGGTTTCCGTCGCCGTCTCGGTCGACTCGGCCGAGTCCACGGTGGATGCATCGGCCCCTTCTGCAGCGCCGCCCTCACGCATCTCTTCGAGTTCCTGCTCGACTTCTTCGCGCCCCTTCTGGAACTCGCCCATGGCTTCGCCGGTCGACCGCGCTAGTTTCGGAATCTTGTTCGCGCCGAACAGCAGGACGGCGATGAGGAGGATGACCATCATCTCCGTCGTCCCGGGCATCCCCGGGAACAGTACTCCGGATGTCCCTAACATTGTATCCGAAGGTTACGTGGTTGCTATTATAACCTTTTTGCTCAGGACGGCCTGGCAGGCGAGTCACTGCCGTCAAGGCCGACTCTCCAGTACTGTCTGGCGTGGCCAGCAGACAGACCGTTAGTCATCACCGAGCCGTGGCCGCTTGGTCTGTCGAAACGGCCTCGCCGGGAACCGACGGCGAGGCCTGACACAGGAGGAGTGGGGAATGGGTGTGGCTCGGAAGTGGCAACACGAGGCACTCGGTCTCTGACTTCCCGGTGTCGCTGGCTTGGGTTGGCACGTCGACAGATACACCGCAGCATGTCCACGGGACTGAGTCGATAGCTGGGGCTGTTCAGGTGACACGATTTCCGTAGCCATGTCCGGCGTCGGATTTGCCTGCGTGCGGGTTCGCACCCGCAGTACCGGCTACACGGTCCTGTCAATTTATTATATTCTGGTTAAGCCACTGCTCATCCTGTCGGCTGTACGTCTGTGAAGAATTTCGCCCGGGGTGAGGAATATCTTGAAATAGTTACAGCCGACAGTATCACCAGCCACAGCGCCGGGCAGGTGCACTCTCCGCCCGGGGATATAACTACCGTCGGGCGCTCAGAGAGACCAGATGCCGGCCGATAGTCACACGATGGAAGTCAGGAGCGGGGAAGAGGTAACGATTCGACCGATCAAACCGGTCGGAGAGGACGTCGTTCGGGTCGATATCGAGGCTGATGGGGTGTGGCGACTCGATATCACGCGCGAGGGCGAAATCGCAGACGTCGTCACGACTCGTGACGCCGACGGGACACTCGCGGACCGCGAACTGCCGGAGTGGATCGACGAGGTCACCGCGAAGTTCGCGCAGTTCTGATTCGGGACTCGTCCGCGTCGGAAAGGGTTTTATCTGCCACGACCCAGGTCGCCAGTATGGTATCAGTCGGAGACGCTGCACCCGATTTCACGGCACCGATTGCCAATGGCGACGTTGATGAGATAACGCTATCCGAGGCAGTTGACGATGGGCCGGTCGTGCTCGCGTTCTTCCCGGGCGCGTTCACCAGCGTTTGCAGTCACGAGATGAACTCGTTCCAGGACCGACTCGACGAACTCACCGAGGCGGGGGCGACGCTGTACGGTGTCAGCATCGATACGCCGTTCTCACAGAACGCGTTCCGTGACGAACTGGGACTCGAGTTCGACCTCGTCAGCGACTCCGGGCGCGAAATCGTCGACGCCTACGACATTTCGATGGACTTCGAGGCGCTGGGCGTTCCGAACGTCGCCAAGCGGGCCGTCTTCGTTATCGACGAAGACCGGGAAGTCACGTACGCCTGGGTCAGCGACGACCCTGGCGTCGAACCGGACTACGACGAAGTTATCGACGCCGCCACCTGATCGCGCCGGTGGGGGATTTTTCGCTGTGGGTCGTTTGGGATGTGGTATGAGCGTTGATAGAGACAATGCCAGCGGCCGGATTTACGACCCCGAGGCAGACCACGCGTTCCCGGACGGGCGACTGAACGCAGTTCTCGACACTATTACGACTGACGAGGAGATCCAGGCGTATCTCGAAGCCAGAACATCAATCCCGTCGCGCGCAAACAGTACAACGACCACGGCGCGAAACACATCGGTATCGTTCGGAACCGAGCACTGTGCCTGTATGACCTCCTCAAGCAGGGCGGCGTCGAGTTCAACGGTGCGGCCGACCACGGCCTCGACGAGGCTGACGAGGCTGTCATCATCGCACTTGCGACGACGCTCCACGACATCGGGCACGTCGTCCACCGCGATTCACACCCGTACTATTCGATCCCGCTGGCGGCTGACATCCTCGATGACATCCTCCCGGAGTTCTACGGCATCCGTCAGGCGGTTCAGGTAAAGGGTGAGGTTCTCCATGCCATTCTCTGCCATCACACCGAGGAAAACCCGCTGACGCTGGAAGCCGGCGTCGTTCGCGTCGCCGACGCGCTGGACATGGAGCGCGGTCGGTCGCGCATTCCGTACAAGCACGGCGGCCGCGGTATCGATACCGTCTCCAGCCAGGCCATCGAGACGGTTACGCTGAGCCCAGGCGACGACTATCCCGTCCTCGTCGAAATTTCGATGAACAACGCGGCCGGCGTCTACCAAGTCGATAATCTTCTGAAAGCCAAACTCAGGGACTCTGGCTTGGAAGAACACGTCCGTATCGTCGCGCTCAACACCCGGGAGGACGGCAATCAGATCGTCGAGCGAATCGAACTCTAAACCGGATCGACACAACGGTTTTGTACCGTGCTTCCCTAGCTATGTCTATGAGTCTCACACCCATGGATGAGCCACGGGGTGCCCGGGCCAGGACGGACGACGGCGACGTGCCGCCACCCTCGCTTTTGGACCGGGTCAGGTACCGCGTGCGCTCAGCCATTGAGACCATTTCGTTTGGGGAGAAATGTTCTGAGTGGCTTGATAGACGTGGTCGAGACAAGCCACAGTCGACGATTCACACCGATGGGTTCGCTGACGACGTCGTTACGCCGCCGGAGTGTCCGTCGATCAGCGACCTTCCGACGCGGTCACGACCGTTTACGTATCCGACCCGAAATCACACGGAAACCAACACTGTCGACCTCATCGCAGTCGAATCTGGAGACCAACTCACTATGACACATCCGGACAACTCTGCGGCGAAAATAACGTCCGATACTTGGATGGGCGTCGAACAGTAACCCGAGGACAGCCCTTCTTTTTGATTCAGCATCTCTCTCGTTGTAACGCTTTCATATTCGCTTTACACAGCACAGCAGTGACGTGTTTTCTGCACGCGCAGGAGTACTGTGGTTGTCGTAACTATCGACGGGTAAATATTGGTATATAATGTTAAAACTGGTATTATTATCGATTCTGATGCCAGGGCCGAGAACCTTTTTAAACGTCAAAACTTGTTCAATCCATGGTTGGAATTGGCCCATTTGGAACACTGGAAGTAGTTGGTCTGCTCGTCGCGGTAATCGGTTTAATACCCGTTCTCTCACAGTATCGCGAGGAGACCCGGTGGTTCACTGTTGGGTACGTTCTTCTTGTGGTTGGCATGGTCGCAACGAACCTTGAAGCGGTTGTTCTCGGCGATGTGCTAAACTTCGTTGAGCACGGCGTCGGTATCGGTGTGGCCGGTCTTACTTTCTCTCTGGCCGCCTATCTCCGCCGGGAAAACCGGATCAAGACTAAGGGATAACAATGGTCGGGATTGCACCTCTATTCGACGGTTTGGGCGCGCTCGGCTTTCTCGCTGCGACAGCGCTCGGATGGCTCAATTATCGAGACACTGAGGCCGAGTCGGCCTTCTGGCTGACGTTCAGCTTTGCATCGACGCTTGGTGCCGTCTGGACGGTCAGCCTCATGTTCGAGAAGGCCGGGATCTACGAGGAAGTGTTCAACCTGGCCACAGGCCCGCTTATGACATCGACTGTTGCCGTCTTCGCCATCGGGGGCACGGCCACCCTCTCGCTGGTCACAGAGATGCAGGAGCTGGTCGACGAGGCCGAGACGAAGCGACAGGAAGCGGAGCAGGCGAAAGAGAAGGCGACGAAGCAACGTAAGCAAGCCAAAGAGGCACAGCGTGAATCGGAAGAAGCGCGCGCAGAAATTGAGGAGCGCGAGGCGGAACTTGAGGATTTGACCGCAGATCTGGAAGCGACCGCCGAATCATACGGTCAGGCGATGGAACGGGCGGCGGCCGGCGACCTCACGGTCCGGGTCGACGCGGACAGTCGGAACGATGCGATGTCGCGCATCGGGACGGGGTTCAACGCGATGATGGACGAACTCCAGACCGTCATCGCCGAGATCCAATCGTTCGCACGGCAGGTTGACACGGAAAGCACAGAAGTCACAGGCGGCGCTTCGGATATTCGGTCCGCCAGTTCGGAGGTCGCTGAGAGCACTGAGGAGATTTCCGCCGGAACGGAAACACAGAACGAGAAACTCAACGAAGCGAGCAGCGAGATGAGCGACCTATCCGCGACGATCGAGGAGATAGCCTCTTCGTCGGAGGAAGTCGCCACCCAGTCGCAGCAGGCCGCAGAACTGGGGCAGGAGGGCGAAGAAGCGGCCGCGACAGCCGTCGAGAAGATGGCCACGCTTGAAACCCGGACTGATGAAACCGTCTCAGAAGTAACAGACCTCGAAAACGCTGTCGAGCGAATCGAGGAGGTTGTGAACCTAATAAACGATATCGCGGAACAGACGAACATGCTCGCGCTCAATGCGTCAATTGAGGCCGCGCGCGCCGGCGAAGCGGGTGAAGGATTTGCCGTTGTCGCATCCGAAATCAAATCGCTGGCCGGCGAGACTGCTGACGCGACCCAGGAAGTCGAGACGCTCATTGAGGGAATCGAGGACTCGACAGAGAGTGTCGCCAACGACATCTACGACACGCAGTCGGAGGTCGAGGAAACTCGGGAGACGATTGACGAGACAGCTACCGCACTGAACCGAATCGTCACCGAAGTCGAGGAGGCGAGCAGTTCAATCCAGTCGATCAGCCAAGCCACCGATCAACAGGCTGATTCCGGACAGAAGGTCGTCACGATGCTGGACGAGGTGACATCGATCAGCGACCGGACAGCCGAGCAGGCACAGGAAGTGTCCGCGGCTACGGAGGAACAGACCGCGACGATTCAGGAGATCGCGACCAGTGCCGACTCGCTGTCAGACAGTGCAGAGCGATTGCTCTCGCTCGTCGCTCAATTCGACGTACAGGAACAACAGGCCCAGTCAAGGGCTGTGAGTGCGGAAGCTACGACGGACTAGCTGGGACGCAACCCTATAGATCGTACTGCGCGATGTTGCCGGAGCCACAGGCCGGGCAGGTCGAGCTATCCGTTTCGATGGTGGTTCCACAGCGTCGACACTCCAGATGTGACCGCTGTCGAGTCCCCACGACCCGGCGTAATCGCTCGATCATATTGCCAGACAGGGAGCCAGGCCCTATATAATCGGGTAATTCACGGTGAAAGTGAAAACCGCAGGACGTGACGCCGATCCTGATAGCCCGTCTGCCGAGCGTCAGACGCCGCTGTCCCACCGTTCAGCCTGTCCACTCCCCCAGTTACGCGCAGGTTAGCTCACGCCGGTCCCGCTTACCGGCTGCGTACAGAAGCGTCGGGAACAGCACGACTGCGAACAGCCAGAGCAGTGATTGGGCCACACTACCCCGGCACGCACGAAAACCGCGCTACTGTCGACCGGATGGTCCCGGACACTCGTCCGTCCGGGGCACGCCCAGATGTTTTTGTTCGCGCCGACGTAGCCACGCCCGATGACGGGAACAGCCGCAGCCGAGCCCACTGTGACGACGTTCACGTCGACTGTCGAACGTATCGATACGACCGCTGTCGTGCTAACGGAGACGTACTTCTACGCCGAAGGCGGCGGCCAGCCGGCGGATCGGGGAACTCTCGGTGGCGTTGAAGTCGTCGACGTCCAGCACCGGAACGGCGATATCGTCCACGAACTGGCCGAGCCGCCGGCGTTCGACCCGGGCGAGACGGTCGAAGGCCAGATCGACACGGCGTTTCGGACGTACTGTATGCGTGCCCACACGGCCAGCCACGTCCTCTACGGCGCTGGTCGCCGGCTGCTGTCGGACCTCGGCTACGGCGGCTTCGACATCAGCGCGACGGTCCCGGAAGACGCCGGTGACGACGACTTTGAGCCGGCTATCACCGGAAAGGTGCGGGTAGATTTCGAAACGACGACCGAAATCGACGACGAAACGCTCACCGAACTCGAACGGCTGACTAACCGCGCCGTCTGGGAGTCCTACGACGTGACCTGGGAAGAAATCCCGCGTGACGAGGCACTGGACCGCGACGATATCGCGTTCAGTACGAAGACCGAAGAGGGAATCGAGGGCGAGACAGTCCGGGTCGTCACCATCGAAGACTGGGACGTGGCGGCCTGCGGTGGGACACACGTCGGGAACACGCGAGAGATCGGACCGGTGACGGTGCTCGGTCGATCCAATCCCGGCGAGGGGCTGACTCGTGTCGAGTTCGCCGTCGGGCCGCGAGCAATCCGTCAGCGGGCGACCGAACACGAGCGGGCGATGGCTGCCGCCCAGTCGCTGGATACGAACGTTGCCGAACTCCCGGATGCTGTCGATAGCCTCCAGTCAGAGCGCGACGACCTCCGGGACACGGTGTCGGCCCTTCGAGAGCGTCTCGTCGATTCTCGTCTCGCTGACCTGCGCCAGGACGCTATCGAAGCGGACGGGCAGAAGTGGCTCGTCGGCACAGTCACGGGTCTCGACGCGAACGGACTGGCCGACCGAGCGGAGCAAGCCGTCGGTGATGAGGTCGACGTGGCCGCGCTAGTGGACGCCGACGGCCAGTATCTGGGTGTCGCGACGACAGGCGGCGTCGATGCCGGCGCGGTGGTCGACCGAGTGACGTCGGAGTTCGGTGGCGGTGGCGGCGGGCGGCCGACGGTGGCACAGGGCGGGGGACTCGATGCTGAGGGGGACGATATCGTCGCGTTCCTCCGGGACGTGTCAGCGGCGCCAGACCACGGCGACTGACTCAATCGCCTCGGTTCGGCGTCCCGCTGAACCGGGCGACCTCGTTTCGCAGCGCATCCCGTTTCAACAGCGCGAACCCGACGAGGATACAGGCGAATCCGACACCCGTGTAGACTGTCGGTGTCTCACCGAGGAACAGCAGCCCAGTGGCGGCGGCGACGACTGGTGCGGCGTAGGAGACGAGGTTGATCTCGATGGGCCCGAGTCGCTCCAGCAGGTCGAAGTAGATGAGGAAGCCAAGCGCGCTGGCGACGACGACCAGATACAGCAGGGCCAGCACGGCTTCAGCAGTCCACTGGACGTCAGCTATCGACTCGGAGGCCCCGAGGCTGACGCCGTGCATAAGCACCGCACCGAGCAGCATCGACCACGCTTCCATCGTCTCGATCTCTAAGTCGTCGTCGAACCGCCGGGTCAGCACGCTCCCGAGGGCGAACGACGTGGTTGCGAGGAACACCAAGAACAGCGACACGGTTCGGGGGTCCAGAAGGTTCCCCGGATCGGGGTTGCTGAGAACACCGACACCGACGAACCCGATGAGCAGGCCGACGATACCCAGCGCCGTGAGCCGTTCGTCCGGGAGGAACGCGCGGGCGAACCCAGTCGTGAGAATCGGCGAGAGGCTGACGACGATAGCGGCGGCGGCGCTGGTGGTACCCTGCTCGCCGACGAACAGGAAGATGTGGTACGCGGCGATCAGGAGTGAGCCGCCGATACCCACAACGATCCAGTCGGTCCGACTCTTCGGGAGCCACTGGTCGGTGGCGTACACCGCGTAGCCGAGCATCAACAGCCCGGCGAGGTCGTACCGGAACGCCGCAAACAGGACCGGCGGGAAGTACTCCAGCCCGGCTTTGATAGCAGTGAAGGCGCTGCCCCAGGCGACGGCGAGCGCGACGAAGAGGATGGCGTTGCGGAACCGCATTTCCGGTCAGTCGGCCGCCTCGCCGCCGTCGCCCGGCTCGTACGTCTCTGCGATGGCGTCGAGGGCTTCGTGGTGCTCCGTGGTGTGTGGCGCGGTCAGCGGCGAGACACTGACCTTCCCGTCGACGACGGCACGGCGGTCGGTCCCCTCGGGGTCGGGAATGTCGCCCTCAGCCATGTGCTCCCAGATGCGGTCGTGGAGCGTCACGGCGTCGCCTTCCTGGACGGCGTCCATCTCGTACTCGTGCGAGGGTCGCGTGACCGTCATCTGTGCGTCGCCCCACTCGGCAACGGGGGCGTTGATGTTCAGGTAGTCACACTGCTCGAACACGCCGGCGTCGACGGCGTGGTCGGCGAGGTAGGTCGTCGCCCTGGCGGCCTCGCCGTAGCTGTCGCCGTTGGCCTCGATGTCCGCGAAAGCAGCGTCCTCGCGGACCGGGATATACATCGAGACGGCCATCGCCGGCACGTCGAAGAAGGTGGCTTCGACGGCGGCGCTGACGGTCCCCGAGCGGCCGAGGACGTACGCGCCGAGGTTCGCCCCGCGGTTACAGCCCGCGACCACGAGGTCGGTGTCGGTGACGAGTGCTTCGAGCCCCGCCACGACGCAGTCCGAGGGCGTTCCCTCGACGGCGTAGCCGAGCTCGTGCTCGTGGACGGTCACTTCGTGTGAGATAGCTCGGCCGACCGCGCTCTGGTCCTCCGCCGGGGCGACCGCAGTCACGTCGCCGACTGTCGAGAGACCGTCGTACACCGCCCGGAGGCCGGCGCTCTCGATGCCGTCGTCGTTCGTCAGCAGAATCGTCGGCTCGTCCATACGCTCTGTCGGGCCGTCTGCGAGAAAAGCCCACCGCTAGCGGGCACGGTCGACGACCGTCTCGCCGTCGACGACGACGTTGTAGGCCTCCTCGTCGTCGTTCCAGAGCACCAGCGCGTTCTCGAAGGACAGCAGGTCGCCGTAGTCGGCTTTCCGGAGGTCCTCGTTCAGTATCGACGCCTCCGTGAGCACGGCGAAGTGGTCGACCTGCTGGCTCCCGTCGCCCAGCAGATACAGCGGATTTGCGCCCTCCCGCTCGGCGAGGTCGTGGCTGAGTTTCACACCCAGGAAGTTCACCCGGTCGGTGACGTAGTTCTCGGCGTCGGCCATCGGCGCGTGGATGCCCCGGTCCGGCGTCACGTCGTGCTTTCGCTTGCCGTCGGTCCGGAGGACGCTGTAGGCGAACTGCACGTCCGTGTTGACGAACTCGCCCGTCCCGCCCGCGGGGTCGTCGAGGCGCTGTTGCATCGTCGGCACTTCGATGTCGGGCTTGCGGTCGAACGACCACGATTCGCTGTCGGGGGACTGGTGGGGCCAGAGCCGTACCGTCGGCCCGTACACCGTCGCCGGGCCGCCGTCGGCCACCTCGCGCTCGACCTGGCGGAGCTGTATGGCCGTGTTCCGGTCAGCCGGGGCCAGCGCCAGCAACGTTCCGTCGTCGCAAGCGCCTCGACGTACCGGTAGAGGGTCGCCGCCGCGTCGTCGAGTTCGCTGAGGACGTTGCCGAAGATGATGAGGTCGTAGCCCTCGGCGTTGTTGTCGCCGCCATCGGCACCGCTGCCGCTGTCGTCGCCAGCCCCACCGCTGTCGTCACCGGGAACCGGCGACGACGGGTCGAACTCCTCGGCGAGCGCCCGGTGAATCTCCCAGCGGACGTTCTGACCGCTGTCTTCCAGTAGGCTCTCCAGCACGTCCGCGGCGGCGCTCGGTTCGACGGCGTGATAGTCCAGCAGCGCGTCGTCCGGAAGCAGGTCGCGCAGGGCGAGCGCCGGGCCGCCGACACCGGCCCCGACATCCAGAACTCGGAGCTGTGACGGGAGCAGACCGTCTGCGACGAGGTCCGCAAGGACGTACTTGGCCACAGCGTAGTAGTCGGGCAAGTGATAGACGGCGTAGCCAAGCGCCGTCAGTTCGTCGTACTCGACGGCCTGGCCCTGGAGATACCGCTCCTTGATGTCGCGGATGCGCTCACGGAGTTCGTCACCGCTGTCGCCGCTGTGCCACTCCAGTCCGCCCCACTCTGTCAACAGGTCGATGACCTGCTGTTCGTAGCGGTCTGGGAACCGCTCGACACCGTCGAAATCCACCGAGAACCGTCCCTCGGGTGCCGGAACGAAGGTCCCGTCGTCCTGTTCGACGATGCCCAGATCGAACGCCTCCTCTTGAAGTACCTGCTTGACGACGGCGGGATGGGGCTGGCCCTCGACGTACTCGTGTAGCTCCTCGGGGTCCAGCGGTCGGACGTTACGGAGGTACTGGGCGTTTTCGCGTATCTGCTGGCGTGTATCCTGGTTCATGAAAGTTGCTCGTAGAGCCGTTCGAAGGTGTCCGCGTCGCATCGGCGATCTGTCGGGCGGCGTCGGCGACCGCGTCTGCGCCGTCGAAGGTGTTCTGGATGTCGGCGTACACCCGCGGGTCGCCGCCGGTGACCTGCTCGACGAGGTCGAACAGGCCAGCCGAAATCGGCGTCTGAAACCGGTCGGGCACGTCGGCGGCGGCCATCGCGAACGCGAGTACGGCCGCGTGGGCACTGGCCTGGACTGTTTCCATGGCTTCGTCGTGTTCCGTCGCTGTCGTCTCGAAGCAGTTGTTGCCGGCCTCGGCGAGTGCGTCGACGACGGCAGCAGCACCGGGACCTGACGCGTCGTTGACGACGGCGACGTTGCCGGGCGCGTTCTCGGGGGCGAACAGCGGGTGGAGACTCAGTCGCTGGCCGTCAGGCATCGCGTCCTGCATCGCTGCGACGGGGCCGGCCATGCTCCCAGTCACATCGACGATTGCACCCGTAGCCAGCGGCGCGAACTCGTGAATGGCCGTCTCGGCGACGGGCATCGGCACCGCGATACAGACGACGTCGAAAGTTTCGGCCGCGTCGCTGGCGACAGCGCGCCCGCCGACTGCGTCGGCAGCGGCTTCGGCGGCCGACTGGTCGAGGTCGGTGAAGGCGACGGACGCGTCGGCGTGGGTCCGGACCGTGCGCGCGAACCACTGGCCCATCGCGCCGGCGCCAACGACGAGGACGTTCATCGGCCCAGCGTAGCCCGTCCCGTCTCAAAAGCCGTTCGGTCACACTCCCACTCACCGCGACACCGCAGGTGACGATGGCAGGGTAGACAGCCGTCGAACAGCCCGCTGTGGTCCGGTTTCCCCCTCCTAAACGCTTATCTGTCGGCCCTGAGAGAACGGTGACATGAAGCGCGTTCGATTCCGTGATACCGCGGGGAACGTCCGGGGAGGCCGCTGGACCGTCGAGGACGGCGACCCCGTCGTCACCGCCGCCGCCGGACCGTACGGCCGTATCGCCTTTGGCGACGAGTCCTACGACCCCGACGAGGTAGACATCCTCCCGCCCTGTGAGCCGACGAAAGTCGTCTGTATCGGGCGCAACTACGCCGACCACGCCGAGGAGATGGACTCGGACCTCCCGGACAGGCCGATGCTGTTCCTCAAAGCCCCGAACGCCGTCGCGTCCCACGGCAAGCACCTCACGATGCCCTCGGGGAAAGAGCGCATCGACTACGAGGCCGAACTCGGCGTCGTCATCGGCGAGCAGTGCCGGAACGTCAGTGAATCGGGCGCGATGGACGTCGTCGCGGGCTACACCTGCGTCAACGATATCTCGAACCGCGACGACCAGCGACAGGAACAGAACTGGGTCCGCGGGAAGGCCTTCGACAACGCCTGTCCCATCGGCCCGCTTGTGGCCACGCCGGAACACGTCCCGGAGGACGCCAGCATTGAACTCCGACTGAACGGCGAGACGAAGCAGTCCTCCTCCCGCGAGCACCTCATCTTCTCAATCCCGGAACTGATCGCGGAGATAACGTCGTACATGACCCTAGAGCCCGGCGACGTCATCGCCACGGGGACGCCCGAAGGCGTCGGACCGATGGAGGACGGCGACGAAGTCGAAGTCGAAATCGAAGGTATCGGCACGCTCAAACACAGCGTCAAGATTCCGTAGGCGGCTGCCACACTAGTTCGGTAGTTATTCCACGACGACTGCGCCTCTCATCCCCAGGCCCTTATGCGGTTTACAGGAGTACAGGTAGGTCCCGGTTTCCGCGAAGGTGTGCTCGTAGGTGTTTCCTTCCTCGGCGACGAGTTCCGAGTTGAGCGGGCCATCGCCTTTTGAGACGATGTTGTGTGGCCCTCCCTCGCCGGTCCACTCCCAGCGGACGGTCGTCTCGGTCGAGATCTTCAGCGCCGGGGGGCCGAACGCGAACTCCCCACCGTTCCCTTCCACACCGGCCGTAACAGTTGCAGTGTCTGTGTCGGTGCGGTCGGCAATGGTGCCGTCGAAGTTACTCGCGGCTGCGAGCCACTCGTCGACAGTTGCATTGCCTGAAGACGGTGGCTCTTTCACAATAATCGCACCTTTCATGCCATCGTCGCGATGGGGTTCGGAGACGTAGCGGTACTCGCCGGGCTCCTCGAAGAAGTAGTGATACATCGTCCCGGACTGGGCGTTCGTCCGGCCGCTGTCGAAGGTGCCGTCGAGCGCGACGACGTTCTGCTGGCCGCCGTGTCCCGTCCAGTCCCACCGAACGTTCGTCATTGGTGGAACTTCGATGGCTGGTGGGCTGAACGCCAGTCCACCGTCTGTCTCCTCGCCAAGCATAATTGTTGGTCGGGACTGCGGTCCGTATCTGCGGATCTCGCCGTCGTAGCCGTTGGCGTCGTCGAGCCAGTCGTCGAGGGACTCGGGTGTCGATTCAGGCGTTGCAGTTTCGGTCGCTGTAGCGGTTTCGGTTGCAGTCGCGGTCTCGGTGCCGGTTTCCGCCGCTGGCTCAGAGCTACTCCCCGAGGACACGCACCCGGCGGTAACGGCGAGGGCTGCCAATCCTGTGCCTGCGAGAAACTGTCTGCGAGTGGAGGGCCGTTGCATAGCAAGCTAGTTGTTGTTATTGGATGATAGAAAATGGGGTGTGCCCTTTCCAGATTCTGGAAACAAACGGTCGCCCTTTATCTGAGGGTGCTTTATATTCCCGACACTGGGTGGGAGCTGCTACCGGAGTATCGCAGGACTCCGGAGTCGCAGTATCCCACAGGTTTCACGTCGCTGCCCCGTCATATCGAAATCGAACCGCCCGCAGAACCACCCCCGACCGTCCACCTGAGAGGGTCCCTCCGTGGCACACAACGACGCGAGCGAGACACAGGCGCTGTTCGACGCCCTCGCCGACCCTGACTGTCGCGACATACTCAGGGTGCTCGACGAGCCGCTGCCAGCCAAGGAGGTCGCCTCGGTCTGTGATCTGCCCCAGACAAGCACCTACCGGAAGCTCGAACAGCTGAGCGAGGCCGAACTGGTCGCCGAGGAGACGGAGGTGCGCCCCGACGGCCATCACGCGACGGCGTACGTCCGGGACTGTGGCGGCGTGTTCGTTGGCGTCGATGCCGACGGCGCGTTCGAGATCGACGTTCTGCCGGCCGAGGAGCGGCCGAGCGAACGGCTCGCACTCCTGTGGTCGCGCGTCAGCGAGGAACTATGAACGGAGATATCCCACTCATCGTCATCGGATTCAAGACTGTGACAGTGTTGCTTGGCGGGCTCATCACCTACTTCGCAACCCGCGCGGCACTGAAAACGAGGGCGACCGGACTCACGTATCTCGCCGTCGGATTCGCGACTATCACCGTTGGGTCGCTCATCGCCGGCGTCGCAGACCAACTGTTCGGCCTGAGTACCAACGCTGCACTGATCTTCGAGAACGCGCTCACCGCGGTCGGCTTCGCGGTCATCGCGTACTCGCTGTACGTCACCAGTCGCTCCGCGCTAGTAAAGCGATAAAAACTGGCCGCTAACTATGGGTTATTCGACGACGACTGCGCCGACCATCCCGAGCGCCTTGTGCGGGACACAGTTGTAGAGGTAGGTGCCGGTTTCCTCGAACGTGTACTCGTAGGTGGTTCCTTCCTCTGAGACAGCCGAGCCCGAGTCGAGCGGGCCGTCGCCTTCGGACTTGACGTTGTGGCCGGCCCCTTCACCGGTCCACTCCCAGACGACCGTCGTTCCGGTCGAGACTTTGATCGCGGGCGGATCGAAGGCGAACGCGCCGCCGTTCCCCTCGGCGCCGACTGCAACGGAGACCTCGTTCTGGTCAGTCATCACGACCGTGTTGCCGTCGAAGTTGGACGACTCACCGACGTAGTCCGCCACTTCGCTCGATGCTTCGACGGTCTCCATCCCACCGCTGCTCTCGGTGTCCATCTCCTCGGCTTCAGTGGTAGCCATCTCCTCTGCTTCGGTGGCTTCCGTTTCGCCGCTGCCACCATCGCCGCCGGACCCGCCACAGCCAGCAAGGAGTCCAGCGCCTGATACGGCTGCCGTCGTGCGGATGAACGTCCGCCTGTCGAGGTCGTCTGTCATGCAACTAGAGTTATGACTCTGCACTTATAAGGAAGTCGTTTCTGTCGTTTGGACGGGAACAATAATTGAGGTTTGTACCGCCCTGCGGTGTGGCGATACCAACACAGTTCGGACGGGGATTGATGCGGACTCGGGCCCACAGTACAGCCAATGGGAGTGTCCGTTCACAAATGACCGTCTGGCTCCGGGGCGACCACCTCCTCCGCCGGTCCGGCCCCGTCGACAACCGACCCGACGAGCCGGTGCTCCTGATAGAGGCGCAGTCGTTCGCCCGCAAACTGCCGTACCACCCACACAAGCTGATTCTGCTGTTCAGCGCAATGCGGCATTTTCGCGACGACCTCCGGGACGCCGGTCGGACGGTCCAGTACCGCCAGACGGAGACCTTCGAGGACGGACTGGCGGCACATTTCGAGGCCAATCCGGACGACGCGCTCGTAACTCACCGACCACAGACCGAGTCCGCGCAGGCGCGACTCGAATCACTGGTTGCCGACGCTGGCGGAGCGGTCGAGTTCGTCCCCGACGAACGCTTCCTCTGCCCCCCTTCGCAGTTCGACGGGTGGGTTGGGGACGGACGCTACCGCCACGAGGACTTCTACCGGTTCATGCGCCGAGAAACGGGCTATCTGATGGCCGACGGCGACCCGGTCGGCGGCGAGTGGAACTACGACGACCAGAACCGGGAGACGCCACCCGATGAGTGGACCCCGGCGGAGCCACCGCTGTTCGAGCCGGACGACGTGACCCGGGACGTCATCGAGTGGGTCGAGGAAACGTTCGAGGGGAGCTACGACGAGCGACCATACGGCGGTGACTGGGCCGACCCAGAGCCGTTCCGTTGGCCCGTCACTCGGCGGCAGGCCGTCCGCGCCCTGGACCACTTCGTTACGAGCCGACTACCGGAGTTCGGGCCGTACCAGGACGCGATGCTGGAGGACGAGTGGGCGATGAGCCACAGTCTGCTCTCCACGTCGCTCAATCTGGGACTCCTCGGCCCTGACGAGGTCATTGAACGCGCTATCGCTGCCTACGAGGACGGCGACGCGCCGCTGCACAGCGTGGAGGGGGTCGTCCGGCAGGTGCTCGGGTGGCGCGAGTTCCTCCGGCACGTCTACCGCCGGGAGATGCCGGACCTCGCCGCGGCGAACCAGCTCGGCGCGAGCGAGGCCCTGCCGGACTTCTACTGGGACGGCGACACCGACATGGCATGTCTCTCCGACGTGGTCGACGGCGTCCGGAAGCGGGGCTACTCACACCACATCGAGCGGCTGATGATTCTCGCGAACTTCGGTCTCATTTACGGCGTCGAGCCGGCGCAACTGAACCGCTGGTTCCACGCCGGCTACGTCGACGCCTTCCACTGGGTGACGACGCCGAACGTCGTCGAGATGGGGCTATACGGCGCGGGCGTGTTCGCCACCAAACCCTACGCCTCGTCGGCGAACTACGTGGACAAGATGAGCGACTACTGCTCGGGCTGTCCGTACTACAAGACGAAGACGACCGGCGAGGGTGCCTGTCCGTTCAACGCGCTGTACTGGGACTTCCTGGACCGAAACGAAGATACACTCCGGTCCAACCATCGAATGGGGCTGATGTACAGCCACGTCGACAACAAGAGCGACGAGGAACTCACAGAGATACGCGAGCGAGCCGCAGAGATTCGGGAAATGGCGGCCGCTGGCGACCTCTGAGCGCGACCGTGCCCCGCGAGCGCCGCTCGGCTACTCTTCTCCCTCCACCGCATCGGCCGCCTGCCGCTGTTGCATCTCGTGACGAGTGAACTGCGGCGACGACAGCGCCGATCCGCGGCGTCGGCGGAACGACCACGCGAGAATCCCAAGCACCGCGGCGCTCCCGCCCAGCGCGAGTCCGGCGGGCTGGAGCCCGTTCACGGTGTAGAGGTAGGCACTCACCGGCACGCCGGCGCTGGCGACGATACCGAGCAGGAGCCGCTTGGCGAGCACCCGGCTCAGTCCGTCGGAGTCTTCGAGGACGGTCTTGACGAGCAGTTCTTCGCGCTCGACCCTATCGAGTGCGTTCTCCATCTTCGGCGCTGTCCGCACCGCCGACCGGGTCGAGTCCGTCACCGTCTCCTGGATTTCCGTCTTGATCCGCTCCCGGAGATCGTCCCCAGCGCCCTGCTCCATGACGTACTCGGAGATGATCTCGATGAAGTCGAACTCGGGGTCGAGCGTCCGACAGACGCCTTCGAGGACCGTCGTTACCCGGACCACCAGCGCCAGGTCCTGTGGCAGGCGCATCGGGAACTCGTACAGTTGCGTCTCGAACTGGCCGACTAACTGTTCGATTCGGTACTCGCTGATGTCCTCGCCGCGGAACTGCTCGATCACGATGTCGAACGCCTCTCGCATCACCTCGCGGTCGGCCATCGGGTCCAGCGCGCCCATCTCGACGAAGGCGTCCATCACGCGGTCCACGTCGTCGGTCGCCAGCCCGACGTAGAAATCCAGCAGTTGGTCCTGTGTCCGGGGACCGAGGTAGCCGGTCATCCCGAAATCGTAGAAGACGAGCGTCCCGTCGGGCTGGACTGCCAGATTGCCGGGATGGGGGTCAGCGTGGAAGAGGCCGTCCTCGACGATCATCTGGATGTACACCTCTTCGAGCCGCCGGACGAGTGCCGGCCTGTCGATGCCGAGTTCGTCCAGACGCTCTACGTCGTCGATTTTCACGCCGTCGAGGTACGTCATCGTCAGCACGCGGTCCGTCGAGTGGCTCCCGACGACGTCCGGGATGGCGATGTCGTCGTCGTTTGCGAAGTTGTCGCCGATTTCACGGAGCATTCGCGCCTCGTGGCCGTAGTCCATCTCCCGGCGGACCGTCGTTGCGAACTCTTCGGTGAGATTTTCCAGCGTAAATGCCTGGCCCGGGTCCGCGCCGTAGGTGAGCACGGGCAGCAGCGTCGACAGCACGCGCAGGTCGGATTCGACGCGCGTTCTGATGTTGGGTCGAAGCACTTTCACGGCGACCCGCTGGCCGCCGATCTGTGCCTCGTACACCTGGCCCAGCGAGGCTCCCGAAATGGCTGTCGTGTCGAACTCTTCGAACAGCGCGTCGATGTCGTCGCCCAGTTCCCGTTCGATGACAGGCTCGATGGTGGCCCACGCGTCCGGTGGAACGTTATCCTGTAGCTCCGAGAGCACGTCCACGTACGCCCGCGGCAGGGCGTCAGGCCGGGTCGACAGCATCTGCCCGAGCTTGATGAACGCCGGTCCGAGGTCGACGAATGTGTTTTTCAGGTAACGAGCGCGCCGCATCCGTGTCTCGGGGGTCACTGACCGGGACCGACCGAACAGGAGGAACCGCTTTCGGTCCCGCCCCCACTGCCAAAGCAGCGGGACGAACTGCCAGACGATGACGAGCGCCCGCCAGAGCGCCCGGAGCCTGACGCCGACACCGCCCGGCTGTGACACTGTCCCTCCCGTCGGTTCGTCGGCGACACGCTCCTCAGCAGTCACTGTTCGTAGATGAGGCCCGGCGACAGATGAGTCTGCTGGAGACGGGTCCCGCTCAGCGACGGAGGAAGCCGAGCAGGCGATACTCCGAATCCGGCGTGTACCGGCGGAACGCGAGACTGTTTGCGAGCACCGACACGGACGAGGCGGCCATCGCGGCAGCGGCCAGCACCGGCTGGAGCAGTCCCAGCGAGGCAAGCGGAATCATCACGGTGTTGTACCCGAGCGCCCAGAAGAGGTTCTGCTTGATCTTCCCGAGCGTGGCCTCAGAGACCCGGATGGCCTTCACCACGTCGGCGGGGTCGTCCCGGAGCAGCGTCACGTCGCCGGCCTCGATTGCCACGTCGGTCCCCGAACCAATGGCACAGCCGACGCTCGCGGCCGCCAGCGCGGGCGCGTCGTTGACGCCGTCGCCGACCATCATCGCCTGATCGCCGTCGCTCTGGAGGTCATCGACGGCGTCGGCCTTGTCCTCGGGCAACACGTCGGCCATCACGTTATCGGGGTCGATACCGACTTCTTCGGCGACGGCGCGCGCGGTCCGCCCGTTGTCGCCGGTGATGAGCCAGACGCCAAGTCCGCGCTCTCGCAAACCGCTTACGGCGGCCTTCGCGGACTCTTTGACTGTGTCGGCGTCGGCGACGATGCCCAGGAGCCGGTAGTCCGGGTCCTTGTCGCCCTCGGTGTCGTCACCGCCTGCATCTTCGGCCAGCGCGACCAGCATCGCCGTCTTACCCTCGCGTTCGAGCGCGTCCATCCGCTCCTCTGCCGGGGCGGTGTCGACGCCGGCCTCGGACAGCAGTTTCCGGTTGCCGACGAGGACGCGACCGTGGCGCGTCGTCGCTTTCACGCCCTGGCCGGGGACGTTCTCGAACGTGTCGGGGTCTTCGACCTCGACACCGCGCTCCCGTGCGCCCTCGACGATGGCCTCGGCCAGCGGGTGCTCGCTGGCGTGTTCGGCGCTTGCGGCGACTTCGAGCACGAACTCCTCGCTCCGTTCGCGCTCGGGCTTGAGCGCCCCGCCGTCCGCAGCGGGACCGACGACCTCGACATCTGTGAGTTCCATCTCACCTTTCGTCAGCGTCCCCGTCTTGTCGAAGACGACGGTGTCGACCTCGTGGACGCGTTCGAGCACGTCCCCGCCCTTGAACAGAACGCCGTTGCGTGCGCCGATTGCCGTCCCGACCATCGTCGCAGCGGGCGTCGCCAGCCCCAGCGCGCAGGGGCAGGCGATGAGCACGGCGGAGGCGAACACGACGACGGCGAACTCGCTCACGCCGACGCCGGCCGGGCCACCCGCGGCCAGTCCCCACAGCGGGAGCGCGTCGACGACGGCGGCCAGCGTCTCCGGCGCGACCGCCCACAGCACCGCCCAGAGGACGGCGTTGGCGATGACTGCCGGGACGAAGTACGCCGAGATGCGGTCGGCGACGTTCTGGATGTCGGGCTGGCGGGACTGGGCCTGCCGGACCCGATCGGCGATCTGCTGGATGGCGGTCTCCGAGCCGACCTTCGTCGCCTCGACTTCGAGGACGCCGTTCTGGTTCACTGTCGAGCCGATGACCTCGTCGCCCTCGCCTTTCTCGACCGGAACGGACTCGCCGGTCACCATCGACTCGTCGACCGCTGAGTCGCCGTCTACCACGACGCCGTCTGTCGGAATCTTCTCCCCGGGGCGGACTTTCAGCCGGTCGCCGACCCCGACCTCGTCGATGGGAATCTCTTCCTCGCTGCCGTCCTCGCGGACGACCGTTGCCGTGTCGGCTTCCATCTCGAGGAGTTGCTGGATGGCGGCCCCGGCCTGGCTCTTCGAGCGGGCTTCGAGGTAGTTCCCGAGCGTGATGAACACGAGAATCAGCGCGGCCGTGTCGAAGTACAGCCCCGTGCTCGCGATGAGACCCGCCAGCGCGGCCACTGAGTAGACGTACGCCGTCGAGGAACCCAGGGCGATGAGCACGTCCATGTTCGCCCGGCCGTTGTTGACCAGCGCCTTGTAGGAGTTCTCGTAGAAGGGCTTGCCCAGCAGAATCTGGACCGGCGTCGCGAGCGCGAACGCAACCCATCCCTGTGGCACCCCCAGAACCGTCTCGTCGACGAGGCCGAGCGAGAACAGGTGGTCCGCCATGAACAGCAGGAGTGGGGCCGACAGCACCGCTCCGAACAGCGTGAGCCGGAGCTGTCTTCGCGTCTCCTCGTTACGTGCGGCGGCGCGGCGGTCAGCGCTGGACTGCTCACCGCCGGAGCCGTCACCGCCGTTTTCACTCCCGCTACCCTCTCTGACAGGCGTGTAGCCGGCGGACTCGATGGCGTCGTAGAGGTCCGAACGCGACACGTCGGCCGGGTTGTAGGTGACCTGACCTTCGTCGGTGGCGTAGTTCACGCTGGCTTCGATGACGCCCGCAGTCGCTTTCAGCGCCTCTTCGTTGGTGTCCGCGCAGTTCGCACACGACATATCGGTGATACCGACGGTCACCGTCTCCGTCGCGACGCCGTAGCCGGCGTCCTGGACGGCGGCGACAATATCAGCTAGCGATACCACATCGGGGTCGTACTCGACGCTCCCCTCGTCGGTGGCGTAGTTCGCGTCGACGGACGCAATCCCGTCCAACTCGCCCACCGACTCCTCAATCGTGCCCGCGCAGTTGGCACAGCTCATTCCCGTCAGTTCGAGCCGGGTGGTTCGGTCACTCATCTTGTCTTCCTATACGCCCCTCATGTTCATGCGGTTTGTGCCTTCGATCCGAAGGTCAGATTCGACTAATAGGTTCAGAAGTAAACTCAAACAGCCGCTTAGATACTATCCTGAAGTACCACTCGCAGCTCAGACCCTGTCTTTCAGCGACTCGTACTGGTCGACGAACCGTTCCGCACAGGACCCACAGCAGAAGTAGTACCGCTCCCCGTCGAGCGTGCGCTGTTCGCCTTCCTCGTCGACGGAGTTGCCACACTCCGCGCAGTCGGGCGCGAACTCTGCCGTACCCAGTCCGACGGTCCACTCGCTGTCTGCGATCATCCGCACCTCGTAGCGGTCCACGTCCCCGAGGTCGACGTGTTCAGCGAGGAGTTCGCTCGCGTCGGACTGGGAGACGTTCGCCGCCAGCACCACCCGGCCGCCGGCGGTCCGATAGACACGCTCGACGGTGTCAGCGTCGCTGACCGCCGCAGCGATGTCGGCGGCCCGACCCGGCTTCGCGTCTACTTCGATCAGGACCGGCACGCCGGCCTGTAACAGTGAGCGGTCGACATCGACGGTAAACCCCTGTATCAGTCCCATTTCGACGAGCCGGTCGACGCGGTCGGAGACTGCAGGGGCCGAGAGGTCAACTCGTTCGGCGATGTCGCTGTATGGTCGCCTCGCGTCTTCGAGCAGCAACCGGAGGATTTCGTGGTCAGTATCGTCGAGTCCGGGCATATCGGACCAACTTGGAGCGTCGGTTTATGCGTTGTGTCCGCTTGTTCCTGTGCCAAAGATCGCGTTTCAGACAGGAGCAGTGCACTCGATTAGATCCGTCTAATTCTATAGTTAGATAGAAACTATTATATCCTTCTCCGACAGCAACCCACACATGGCAACTAACCAACCCTGTGGCGACCAGCCGTATAGCGTCACCCGCAGGCAGGTACTCAGTGCCGGCGCGGGGAGCCTCGCGTCCGGCTTTGCCGGCTGTCTGACCGGTGGCGGGACGGAAGCGGCATCGAACAGCAGCGACAGCACCAGTGGCGCGGACGGACCGGTCGCGGTGGCGTCTTTCTTCAGTTTCTACGACTTTGCCCGTAAGATCGCACGCGGGACGCCGATAACGGTCGAGAACCTCATTCCGACCGGACTGCACGGCCACGGCTGGGAACCGGACGCCGGCATCACGCGAGATATCATCGACGCGGACGCGTTCATCCACGTCGGCCCGGACTTCCAGCCGTGGGCGGACCGCGCGATTCAGACACTCAAAGACGACAACGTCGATACCGAACTCATCAACGTCCGCGAGGGCATCGAACTCGAATCGCTCGCGGCGAGTCTCGACCGCGACGAAGAGGGCGTCGGACAGAATAGAGCCAGAGACCCCCATTTCTGGCTCGACCCGCGGCGCGCGAAACAGTCGGTCGACAACATCACCGAGGGGCTGGTCGCGCTCGCCCCGGACGCCGAAGACACGCTCCGGGACAACGCCGAGACGTACAACTCTGAGGTCCTCGACCGCATCGACGCGGATTACGCCGAGATTTTCGACCGCGCCGAGAGGAACGTGGTCCAGCTCGCGGCACACAACGCCTTCCAGTACATCGGCTCGCGCTACAGCGTCAAGATGCGCCCGCTCGTGGTCAACCTCGCGGCCAGCGGTGACGTGAAGCCCTCGGACATCACCGAGGCGAAATCGGTCATCGAGGACAACGACATCCGGTACATCGGGGCCGGCGTCTTCGAGACGCGCAAGCCTGCAAAACAGCTCATCGCCGAGACACCGGTCAAAGCCTACTACCCGGTGACACCGTATGCTGGCGTCCGCAAGGAGTGGGTCGAAAACGACTGGGGATACGAGGAAATCGCCTATCGGATAAATATGCCGACGTTCGAGGTCGTTCTGGGTAACAAGGAACCTGAAGACGCTGGTCCCGACGGCTGGAGCGAGACCTGGCGGAACTTCGAATGAAACCGACAATGCGTTCACAACACAGAGACGATGCCGACGAAGCGCCGACCGAATCGAGCGAGAGCCAGCCATCTGTCGTCGAACTCGCGGACGTGTCGTTCGGGTACACGTCCACGCCCGTCGTCGAAGACATCAGTGTCAGTATCGACGCCGGGGAGTACGTCGCCGTGGTCGGCCCGAACGGCTCCGGCAAGTCGACGCTCATGCAGTTGCTGCTCGGCCTGCTGGAGCCCGATGCCGGGACTGCAGAGCTGTTCGGCGTCGACGCAACGGCGTTCGACGACGGCGCCAGAGTCGGCTACGTCGCACAGCGTGCTGGGACGAGCCGGGAAATGCCGATAACGGTCCGCGAAGTGGTGAAGATGGGCCGGTTCCCACACGTCGGGTTCGGCCGTCTCTCCGCGGCCGATTGGCGTATCGTCGACAGAGCCATCGACACAGTCGGGATGTCGGCGTTCGCCGACCGGCGAATCACCCAGCTCTCCGGCGGGCAGCGCCAGCGGGCGTTCATCGCCCGGGCACTCGCTGGTGAGGCCGACCTGCTCGTGCTGGACGAACCGACCGTCGGCGTGGACACCGAATCGGTCGACGCCTTCTACGGACTGCTCGAATCGCTCCACGACGACGGCATCACCGTCCTGCTCATCGAACACGACCTGCAGGCCGTCACCGAACACGCGGAGCGCGTCATCTGCCTGAACGGTGAAATCTACTTCGACGGTCCGTCGGCGGAATTCACCGACAGCGCGGCGCTGGCCAGAGCCTTCGGGACGGGTGCACAGTCGCTGACTGGAGGCAACGGATGACGCTCGCGCTGGCCGCCGGCGGCGTCTACGAGGCGTTCGTCCCGATCCTCGAACTGTGGTACTGGCTCCTGACACAGCTCTACCATCTGACTGGACTGGAACTCATCAACCCTGAGTACACATTCATGTACCGGGCGATACTCGTCGGGCTGTGCGTCGGCGTTATCGCGCCGCTCATCGGGACCTTCCTCGTCCACCGCCAACTCGCGCTCATCGGGGACGCACTCGCCCACACGGCCTTCGCCGGCGTCGCCGTCGGGCTGTTTCTCAACGGCGTCTTCGAGCTGGGCGTCTCGCCGTATCTGACCGCCGTCGTCGTGGCCGTCATCGCAGCGCTGCTCATCGAACTCATCTCCGAAGCGACCGACGCCTACAACGACGTTTCGATGGCTATCGTCCTCTCAACGGGATTCGCGCTGGGGACGGTCCTCATCAGCCTCAACGCTGGCGGACTGGCTGTCGGTATCAATCAGTACCTCTTTGGCAACCTCTCGACGGTGTCCGCCGAGAACGCGGTCATCATGCTCGGGCTGTTCAGCGTCATCGTCGGGACGGTCGCGCTCACCCGCAATCAGTTGCTGTACGTCACGTTCGACGAGACCGCCGCCGCCGTCGCCGGGCTCCCGGTCGCCTGGTACAACCGGATTATGGTGATGCTGACGGCGCTCGTCGTCGTCGGCGCGATGCAGATAATGGGCGTCATCCTCGTCGCGGCCATGCTGGTCGTCCCGGTCGCCGGCGCGACACAGGTGTCCCGGAGCTTCTCGGAATCACTGCTGGTCTCGATTGTACTGGCCGAACTGGCCGTCCTGCTCGGTATCGGTATCTCGTACTACGCCGGTGCGACAGCCGGCGGCGTCATCGTTCTCGTCGCCGTGGGGATCTACGTCCTCTCGGTCCTTGCCGGGAAAGTCCGACAGACGGGCGCTCCCGATGAAACGCGGGAACTCGACAGCATCAGTCACGACTGAACGACGCCTTTTACTGGGGTCGACCGTTGTAACTGAGAGCCATGGCTGGCGACTAAACGCTGACCTATGGGCGAGTCACTGGAATGCATCACAGTCGCTGCTCCCGCTCTGCCAGTGGACTACGTTGTCACCGGTGTATTCGACAATGACGTCGTAACAGTTGTCGTCGTCGAACGTCGTCTCCTCCGAGATATCGGTCCCGGCGATGGTCGTCGCTATCGTTATCGTGCCCTGTCTGTCCGGAAGCGCATCGTCCAGTTCCACGGTTGCGCCGTCTTCGTCAGCCGCGACGGTATGTGTCTCCTCGTACACTGTCTCGCGGTCGACCGTGACCGTGAATTCGAACTCCTGTGTCGTCGAACCGGTGTTCGTTAGCTGCACGCCGGCAAGTCGAGCGCTCGCAGGACTGAGCGCGGAACAGCCCGAGAGTGCGAAGAGTGTCCCTGCTGTGAGGACGGTGCGTCTAGAGGGCATCATCCAGAACTGTTCGGCTGTTCTCGAAAAGTCTTCTGTCGTTCACACAGCAGCCGGTATCACACCGTCTCAGACACCCATCTGCGCCGCGATGGACGAAACCATCGTTTCCCACAGCGAGAACCCCATCGTCACGCTCAGGGCGAAGTCTGCGGCGAAAAACAGGAAGAGCCCTGCGCCGACAAAGTGAGCTTTCCGCAGGTTGAAACGGTGGGCGAAACGGTGGAAGAACAGCGCGTTGGCGAGGCTCACCGGAATGATGGCGAGCATCTCACCGGCCCAGATGGCGCTGGGGTGGGCGCTGTACTGGGCGGCGAGCGTGATCGTAATGAGCTGGGTCTTGTCGCCGAACTCGCCGAAGGCCATCATCGCGAAGATGGGCAGGAAGCCGCCGAGTCTGTTCGGCACTTGCCAGTCGACGACGGGAACGCGAACGTCTAGCTGTCCGCCGTCAGTGGTGAAGCCGGACGCGGGTTCCTGTTGCTCCGCGCCGGCCGCCGGGGCACTGCGGAGCAGTAGTATCGCGAATAGCAGGAACATCCCCGCGGTGAGGCTTTCGAGGACGATGCCGGGCAATAGCGACGTGATTGCGGAACCGAACCAGATCTCCAGTGCCGTCCAGCCGGCGAAGGCCGTCCCCGCCGCGCTGACGACGAGGAACGGGTTGAACCGCGTCGACAGGCCGGCGATGATGAACTGGACCTTCTCGCCGGGGAGGACCGCCAACTGCGCACCGGCCGCTATCGCGACCACTGTCAGCCACGTCGCGTCGCTCACGCCTGGCTCACTCCGTCTTCGCCCTGCGTATCCGGTGCGCGGACCTGAATCGCATCGGCGATGTGGTCCGGGAGCGACACCGACGACCCGCTCTCTAGCTGGACCGTCACCATCCCGATGGGGGCAACCTCCTCGATAGTCAGCACGGTCCCCGGCGTGATGCCGGCGTCGGAGAGATACGTGAGTTCGTCGGGGTCTCGGTCCCGGACCCGTGCGACTTCGAGTCGTCCCCCTTCACTGTGTTCTGACAGCGCCGTCGCGGACTCGTCGTCGATGGGGTCCAGCGAGTCGCTGGGAATCGGGTCCCCGTGGGGGTCGAACTCCGGCTCGTCGAGGACCGCCGCGACCCGGCGCTCGAACTCCTCGCTGATGTGGTGTTCGAGCACCTCCGCTTCCTCGTGGACCTCGGCCCAGTCGTACCCCAACTGCTCGGTGAGAAACGTCTCAAGCAGGCGGTGGTGGCGGATAATCTCCAGGGCCACCGTCTCGCCTTCCGGCGTCGTCCGCACGCCCTTGTACTTCTCGCGCTCGACCAGCCCGCGGTCGGCCAGTTTCTCGACCATACTGGTGACCGTCGGTGCCGTAACGTCCAGCATCTCGGCGATAGTAGACGGAGCAATCGGCGGGTCGCCGTCCCGCTCGAGGCGATAGATGGCCTTCAGATAATCCTCCATCTTGGCACTCAACATACACCAAATTAGACGAATCTAACTCAAAAGATTGGTGATTCCAACAACTTTGTGCGCCCCGGACACATTCGACCGACAGCCGTCAGTCGTCAGCAGCGTACGTTTCTCGTCGGTTCCGTGTCAGGAGCCACAGGAACAGATAGCCGATGGCACCCAGAACGAACAGCGTTGCGGGGATGAGAAACGGTCCGAACGTCCGAACGAGCGTCTCGATCCCCGGCAAACCGACCATATACCGACTATGAGCGTTGCCCTGATAAAGCTCAAGGGTCTGGCGGGTACGGCTACCGACCCGTTCGTCCGGGAATCTCCCGAGTTATCGCACGAGACCGGTGAAGCGGCCGGAGCCGGTATGGCCCGCTCAGATGAGGTCCTGATCTTCGAGCGAGGCCATGACGTCGTCGACGAACGCGTCGACGTTGTCGTATGGGAACTCCCCGTTGAGCTTCGTGTTCAGTTCCATCGCTGTCATCGAGAAGTCGCCGGACTCGAACTTCGTCGACGGGCCGCCCGGGAGTGCCGGAACGAGGTCCATCGGACTGGAGATCGGGTAGTCTGCTTCCTGGAACGCGTCAACGAACTGTGAGCGGAGGTCTTCTTTGTCAACCATGGTCGGACGTTGTGCGAGAATTATGATAAAAGGTTCGACATCGGTACACTTTCCCATTGTTTGGAGTTTATTCGGGAGTTACAACGGTACTAGGCACTCACGCCGCTGAATCAGTGTGGGGAAGTACGCGAACGACTCAACCCTGCAATCGACGCGACGGTCCCGTGTTGGTCACCGGACCCGACTGTCGTCGTCCGTATCGCGCCGGGCCAGTCGTTCGGCCGTCTCGCGATCCATCTCGTTGCGCTGATCGTGCTCGCTTCGGACCAGCGCGTACAGGACCAGCGGTGCGACCACCGCGAGCGACGCGACCACGAGGAACAGTCCGGTTACGGCGGGCATCGTCAGCCGAGGAAGATATCCGCCAGATCACTGCCCGCGGACCCGGTGTCACGGTACAACTCCGAGTAGCCGCAGTTCGTACATGTGACGACCTGGAACTGGTTCGTCTGGATGTCGAACATCTTCGAGAGGCCGCCGCCGGTGGTCGAGATGTTACCCACGTCAGTGCCGGTGTGGCCGCACTTCGGACAGCCGCGGTCGTCGTCCTGTGGTGAAGTGTTGGAGGGCATTGCAGCCGACGTTTCGTGCCCCTCTGTAACAAATCTGGTGCTACCCTGTCGATAGTTACGACGAGCGTACGTCAAACGAGGCGGGCGAACGTAATGGTGCACTATGCCAGAACCCACCCGCCTCAACGGAGGGAAACGCCCGCGTTATTTGTTTGTTATGAATTCCTCAATCCTGCATGGCTCAGCCAACGAATGCGCTCAATCGTCGGCCGGGATCGGGTCACCGTGGGACACTTCGTCGCCGAGCAGGTCCATGAACTGCGCGAGCCACTCGGGATGGTCAGGCCAGGCCTGTCCGGTGACGAGGTTGCCGTCGGTGACTACCTCGTCGACCCACGAACAGCCGGCGGCCTCGCACTCGGCACGACAGGCCGGGTACGCCGTCATCTCGTAGCCGTCCAGTACGTCGGCAGCGGCGAGAATCTGCGGACCATGACACAACGCCGCGACGGGTTTGTCCTCCTCGAAGAAGTGCTGTACTGCATCCAGCACCTCGTCGTACGTCCGGAGATATTCGGGGGCACGCCCGCCGGGAACGACGAGTGCGTCGTAGTCACTGGGATTTACGTCGGCCATCGTCGCGTTCAGGACGAAGTCGTGGCCGCGGGACTCCATGTAGGTCTGGTCGCCGCGGAAATCGTGTATCGCTGTCTTGACTGTCTCCTCGGCCGCTTTGTCGGGACACACCGCGTCGACCTCGTGGCCGACCATCTGCAGCGCCTGGAACGGCACCATTATTTCGTAGTCTTCGCCGAAATCGCCGACGATCATGAGGATGTCTTTGCCCATTGGAAACACCAGTCAAAGCTACGGTCGCAGTCGAAATAAAGTCGCAGGTGAATTACCAGTTTCGTGTCACCTGTCGAGCGATGTAAGCACCTGCTCGATATCCGCCAGTGAATCGATGACGTAGTCGGGCGTCACGGCGCTCCGTTCCAGCGACCGCTCGTTGGATACGCCGGTCCGGACGAGAACGGTCGTCATTCCGTTCCGCTCGCCCATCGCGATGTCCGTCTCCAACCGATCGCCGACGATTACACAGTCCGCCGGGGCACAGCCTAACCGCTCCAGCGCCGCCTGGACGGCGATCTCTGAGGGTTTGCCGAGTATCCGGTCCGGGTCCCGTTCGATGACCCCGGCGACGGCGTTGATTATCGCCCCGGAGCCGGGGACCGGGTCGCCGTCCTCGCCGGGGAACGTCCGGTCCGGGTCGGTCCCGAGGAAGACGGTGTCGTCGTCGACGGCCCGGAGCGCGTCAACCATGTCGTGGTAGTGGAAGCCATCCGTCCAGGAGGCCAGTAACACGTCGGTCTCGGCGGGGTCCTCGACTAAGCGTGCGTTCGTCCCTTCGACCAGACCGCGGAGTTGGTCGCTCCCGATGACGAACACGTTGTCCTCCGCGTGGGACCCGTTGAGGTACTCGCGGGTGACGACGCCGGAGGAACAGGCCTCACCCTCGCGGGCATCGACGCCCATCCCACGCAAGCGCTCGACGTACTCGCTCCCGTCGTGGATCGGATTGTTCGAAAAAAAGCAGATTCCCAGGCCTCGATCCCTGAGCACGTCGATTGCCGACGCCGCGCCCGGCAACAACGTTTCTCCGTGGTACACCGTTCCGTCCAGGTCGACGATGACCCCCTCGACTGTCATTACCACCACTCGGGACCCGGCGGTGAAAAATCCGTCTCAGTCGTGCAGTTCGACGTCTGTCACTTCGAAGCGCGCCCCGCCGCTGTCGCTATCAGTCAGTGACACTTCCCAGCCGTGGGCCTCGGCGACCTGTTCGACGATAGCCAGGCCGAACCCGGTTCCGTCCTCCGTCGATGAGTAGCCCATCTCGAACACGTCGTCTGCGTCGTCCTCGACACCCTCGCCGTTGTCCGCGATGTAGAACCCGTCGTTGGATTCCAGCAGTCCGACCTCGATTTCGACGTCACCATCGTTGTGTTCGATGGCGTTTCGAAACAGGTTCGCCAGCAGGTCCTGCACGCGCCCGCTGTCGGCGGCGAGTTCCGTGCTCGACTCGACCGACATGGAGGCCTGTTCCGCCTCGATCCAGGTCCACGCAGTCGACGCCAGCGTGGATAGCTCCGTCTCCTTCGGATCACTGACAGTCTGGCCTTGCCGTGCCAGTGTGAGTACGTCCTCGATGATACAGCCCATCCGGTCCAGCGACCGGTCGATCTTGGCGATCAGTTCGGCCTCTTCGCTGTCGGCAGGCTCCCCGAGCAAATCGACCGCGCCCTGCGCGACGTTCAGCGGGTTCCGGAGGTCGTGACTGACGACGCTGGCGAACTCCTCTAACCGCTCGTTCTGGCGCTCCAGTTCGCGCTGGCGTTCGACGCGTTCAGTGATGTCGCGTGAGACCAACTGGAAGGTATCGGCTTTGCGGTGACTGTCGACGGGGATATACTGGTTGTGGTAATGCCGCCCCCCGACGGCGTCCTCGGACCGTGTCGCAGTACCGTTCTCGACCGCGCTTTTCCCGGCTTCGAGACGCTGGCTGGCCGCTTCGCTGTCCATCACTTCGCTCAGTTGCTGTCCGATGAGCGCATCGGGGTCAGCACCCAGTCTGCGTGCCATCGAGGGATTCACTGAGAGGAGGGTCCCGTCAGTCGTCAGGTGGACGATACCATCCGGCGAATCAGATACGAGCGATTCGAACTTCTTGCGGGTTCGCTCCTGTGAAACGACGTTCTCGATCCGGTTTGCAAGCGACCGTACTGTTTGTCTTCGACGACTTCGAGTTTCAGGAGGTAGTCGGCGACGCCCGCCGCAATCGCCGCACTCGCCGTCTCTTCGTCTCCCCGCCCAGTCAGCAGAATGAACGGGATAGAGGGGTTTGTCTCCCTGATCTCTTCGAGAAGCTCCAGCCCGTCCATTTCCGGCATTTCGTAGTCACTGACGACGCAGTCGAACCCACCCCCGTCGAGTCGCTCCAGCGCTTCCGTAGCGCTGTTTGCAGCAACGGACTCGATGCCGTGTTGTTGCGTGAGCGTATCAGCGGTCATCTCCGCGAAAAAATCGCTGTCGTCAACAACAAGCGTTCGTATATTACTTTCAGATGTCATATGGGCGGCAGGGTCCTTGTTCCCCCAACGGTCTGTCCGTACTTATATTTCAAGGGAGCTAGGTTGCCCGCTGGTCCCGGCTAGGGCGGTACCGGTGGGGCAATCGAAACCCGAAGCCCAGGACTGTGATGGACTAACGGCTCTGCCTCACGATCAGATATGTCAACCAGCGGGAGTACTGACCCGGTCACAGTGGCGTCAACGCGGTCGAGTCGCCACGGGTCGTGGCCGACGCTCCCAACGAGATGCGTCCCGAAGCGCCCGGTTGTGAAGTACCGTTGTCGGTCGACGAGGAACGAGGCCAGTGAGTCCGGTGGAATCGCCACCGGCTCACCGCCAGCCGTGTACCGGCACTCGAACAGTCGCCGCTCCCCGGCGTCGAGGACCCGGCGACGGTCGGCCGTTGAGAGCGTTCGCGGGGTAGCGTCACCGACTGTGATGCGAAACAGCTCCGAAACCGCCGTCGTTGTCCGCCTGTCGTCACCGAACAGCGCCAGCACGCAGACCCCGCGCTGACCGGTCGGTCCGCGGACGTAGGTCCGAACCGTGAGCAACTCTGACGGCCCGGCGACCTCGATACCGAACGTCTCGACGCGGTCGACAGTTGCCCCAACGGCCGACACCCAGGCGTCGCCGTCAGCCGTCTTGACGGTGAGCCAGTCGGGGACTGTCGCCTGCACCGCTGTCTCGGGGACCGGCCAGTGACAGAAGCAAACGTCGTCGAGCGTGACCTGCAGCGGACGGAGGGCGACCACACCCTCACTGGGGCCGACACGCTAATCAGTGTACTGGGAGACCCCGTCGAGCCGGTGGAGTCGCCCCGCAGTCACCGGAATCTCGGCGCAGTAGTGGACGAGCGGCTCGCCGTCGGGCCTGTCGAACCCCGACGCGGCGAACAGGCCGTTCGTCCGAATGTCGGCTCGCCCCGCTTGGAGCGGCCACGGCTCGTGGTCGATGTCGGCGTAGTACACCGTGCCGTCGTCGCTCGCGGCGTAGAAGCGGTACCGTTCCACGAGGAACGACTCCACCGAGCCCGGTTCGGGTGTCGACGGCGGCTCAGTCGGCTCGTAGGTGGCGTGGAAATCCGCCGGCGGTGCGCGCGAACTGGTCCGACGGCTCCGGAACTCGACGCTGTCGCCGTCGGGCCGGACCTGCATCGATGCCCGGTAGTAGGACAACTGGAACAGCCGCCGGGCCAGCGTGACGCTGAGGCGGTCGTCGGCGTCGAGGTTGTAGAAGTACACCCCCGGCGTTCCGTCGGCGACCACGTAGGTCCGGAGATTTAGCTCGCCGAAGGACCGCCCAATCGGACTGCCTCGCGGCCTGATGTCCGCCATCTGGAACGGGACCACACTGAGCCACGCCTGCCCGTCGTACGTGTCGACAGCGAGCCCGTCCGGCAGCGTCGTCTGGACGATATCGGGCTCGACTGGCCAGTGCATGAACCCCACGTCCCGCCACGTCATCGTCAGCAGGTCCATATCTGGTAGTAAAGGCCAAACAGGTTTCTGCCTGTCGTGGGACGCGGTGACAGATAGCAATGAGTGCGTCCGGCCGCATCGGCGCTAGAACTTTGACCGCTCCGCCCCCAGCATCGTGCATGGAGTTCGAGGTGATCCAGGGCGACATCGCTGCACAGTCGGCGGACGCACTGGTCAACGCGGCGAACACGAGCCTGCAGATGGGCTCCGGCGTCGCGGGGGCGCTCAAGCACGCGGCCGGGTCGGGGCTGAATGACGAGGCCGTCGCGAAGGGACCGGTCGACCTCGGCGGTGTCGCCACGACCGACGCTTACGACCTCGACGCCGAGTACGTCATTCACGCCGCCGCGATGCCACCGGGCGGCCAGTCAACCGCCGAGAGCATCCGCACGGCGACCCGGAACGCACTGGTGGAAGCGGACGCACTGAACTGTGAGTCGCTCGTTCTCCCGGCGCTCGGCTGTGGTATCGCCGGGTTCGACTTCGAGGAAGGTATCCGAATTATCTGCGCCGTCATCGACGAGTACGAGCCCGAATCCCTGACAGACGTGCGACTCATCGCCTACTCCGACGACGACTTCGAAGGGATGCAACGAATCGCGGCTGACGTTCGCGACTAACTGTCTGTTACAGCAGGTGTACCCGTCCGGCACGCCACTCCCAGGCGACTTCAAGTGCGATCCAGCAGATGAGCCATATCGCGGCGAAACTAAACACCAGCCACGTCGACCCGAGATACGACGTGGTATCGGCGACGGACTGGAGCCAGGGGTAGGCCTGCACGCCGATGACGAGCGTCGCGACGAGCCCCAGTATCCCGGTCACGTAGTGTTCGACCGCGTTACCTATCGAACAGACGCAGGCGTCACTGCCCGCCGTCTCCTCGAGTGTCTCGCTGCTCGGCCCCCGAGCATTGGTCATTGTTACCTTTCCTCAATATAGTGCTTCATCGCACAGCGGGTTAACCGTTTTGGGGGCTCACTCGTGGCCAGACACCCGAACTGGCTCGTATGGCTCTTCCAGCCACTCCACGTCGCTCGCCGAGAGGTCGATTTCGAGCGCCGCGACCGCTTCTTCGAGGTGTTCGAGGCTACTTGTCCCGATAATCGGTGCGTCGACCAACTCCTTGTCGAGCACCCATGCCAGCGCGATCTGTGCCATCGAGGCGTCGTACTCGTCGGCCAGTTCCTGCACGCGCTCGTTGACCTCGCGGCCGTTACCCTCGTAGTAGGGGTGTTCGCGAGCGTAGTCGTCCGTCTCGCCCCGGACCGTCTCCTCGACCTGCTCGTGCGGGCGGGTGAGATAGCCCCGGGCCAGCGGGCTCCACGGCATCACGCCGACGTTCTCTTTCTCACACAGCGGGAGCATCTCGCGTTCCTCCTCCCGATACAGCAAGTTGTAGTGGTTCTGCATCGTCTCGAACCGCTCCAGCCTCTCGCGCTCGCTCGTCCGGAGCGCGTCAGCGAACTGGTGGGTCCACATCGACGACGCACCGACGTAGCGCGCCTGTCCCCGCCGGACCGCGTCGTCCAGCGCCCGGAGCGTCTGCTCGATGGGCGTGTCGTAGTCCCAGCGGTGGATCTGGTAGAGGTCGACGGTGTCCATCCCGAGCCGGGAAAGCGAGTTCGACAGCTCCTGCTCGATGGCCTTCCGCGAGAGCCCGCCGGCGTTGGGGTTGTCCTCGTCCATCTGGAAGTACCCCTTCGTCGCCACGACCTGGCTGTCGCGGTCGTAGTCGTCGAGGACGGTCCCGGGGACCCGCTCGGACTCGCCCATCGAGTACATGTTGGCCGAATCGAAGAAGTTGATGCCGAGGTCGATGGCCCGCTCGATGACCTCGCGGCTCTCGTCCTCATCGAGCACCCAGTCGCGCCACTCCGAGGTTCCGAAGCTCATACAGCCCAGACAGAGCCGGCTGACCTCCATACCAGTCGACCCGAGTGTCGTGTACTCCATGTTCCCCACCCCGGGCGCTCCGAGCAAAAAGGATGGGGCGAGCGGCCGGACTGCGGTGAGAAACCGTCCGTCAGAGCATGCCAGCCACGAACCCGAGACCCATCGTGACGAGCACGACGGCGGAGACCAACGGGAGGTACGGCGTGTACCGCTCGACGGCCGCCTCGTGCTGCTGGTAGCCAGCGATGAGCGCCATCGTCAGGCCGACGAGCGCGACGATGACCGTGGCCGCGTAGGCGCTCATCAGCTCCAGACAGTACGGCGAGCCGGCACAGAGGGCGATAATCTCGAACTCCTCCTCGTGGGCGAACCCCAGCAGGAAGGCGAACCAGGCGATGCCGAACAGCCCCCGGTCGGCGGCATCGTCCAGACCATTGTGCGCGTGGGAGTGGCCGCCGACGAGCGGGAGTCTGCCGAACACCCGCGACCATAGGCCGCCGCTGTCGTCTCCGTGCGAGTGGTTACTGCCGTGGGAGTGCCCGTGGTGCTGATGCTGATGGTCCTGCGAATTGGAATCAGTATGGGAGTTGGCATTTACTTCGCCATGCTCGTGGTCGTGGCCCGATGCCGCCTGGTGGTCGTGAGTCTCCGCCGCGTCGCCATGCCCGTGGTCGTGGCCGTACCGATACTCACGGATGCCAAGCACGATGAGCAGACAGCCGGCCACGATGCTCACCGGCCCGCCGATGTGGACGCCAGCGGCCAGTTCCAGCGGCTCGTTGGCCTGCGTGAGGTCGAAGTAGGCCTTGGCGTAGAAGAACGCGAACACCATCGCGATGCTGCTGACGAGGTGGCCGACGCCCAGCAGGAGGCTCGCCGCGAAGCCGGACAGCCACGCGTTGGACTGGTCGAGGGCGTAGGACGCGGCGACCGGCCAGCCGTGGCCCGGTTCGAGCCCGTGAACCGCGCCGAGAGCGATTGCCCCGAGAAACAGGCCGAGTGCCTCGCTGTATGCCATCGATGTACCACACCGACGCTACGGCCCTGCCTAAGGGTTGTTACTACGGAATCGGGGGCTGCGTAATACGGGGACCTTTGTGGCCGGCGACGGCAATCCGGGTATGCGAACGAGCGTCAACATCCCCGAAGGCCTTCTCGCGGAGTTCGACCGCGTCTGGCGCGAACAGGACCTGGAAAACCGCTCGCGGGCGGTGCGAGAGGCTATGGAGGAGTACGTCGAGCGACACTCACGGCTCGCGGCGATGGACGGCGACGTGGTAGCGCTGGTCGGGTTCGACTACCGCCACGCCGACGTGATTCGGGACCTCCACGCCGTCCAGCACACGTTTCAGGACGTGATTCTCAACACCAGTCACACCCATCAGGGCGAGTGGTGTCTCGAATCGCTGTTCTGTCGCGGCCCGGCCGAGCGGGTCCGGGACCTCACCTATCGGCTACGGGACTTCGACGCCGTCCGCCGAGTGAAGGTGATGGTCATCCGCGACGAGGCGGCGGAGCCACACGGCCACGGGTAACGCCTGCTCTTCTTCCCTCCGCTCTACAGCGCTTCCGCGGCGATGCGGCCGATGTACACCCTTGCGGCAGCGTAGCCAGCGACCGCCACCAGCACTGCGCCACCGACGTGGCCGTAGGTCAGCAAGGTCGGGCTGTCGACCGCAAGCTTCGCCACCGTGGTCGCCGGGTGTTCCGGGAGGAGCACGGCCCCGCCGAACAGCACGAGAGTGAGCACGGAGAACAGCAACTGCGCCGGGCGACGGTTCTGGAGCGTGATGCCCAGCACGACACCGAGCGTCACGACGACGACGGTGACTGCGGTGATGAACAGCAGAATCGCCGCCGGGTTCGAGACGGCGATGCCGTTCGTCGACAGTAATGCGAGCCACAGTAGCACCTGTGCAGGGGCAAGTAACACCATTCCCAGGGCCTTCCCGTCGATGATGTCAAGTAATGACACTGGGGCCACGCGGAGCAGTTCCATCGTGCCGCGCTCGATCTCTTCGGTGACAGTGTCGACGGCAACCGATCCGCTGATGAACGGCGGGAGGAACAACAGCAGCGGAATCAGGATGGTGTAGGTGAACCCGAAGTACTGGCTCGCGCTGACAGTGTCCGGGAGCGGCACAGGCGGCTTGTCGAGATACGGCGTCCGCTCCAGTCGCTCCTGGCGCTCCAGCGCGCTCAGGACCCGGCGCACTTCGACGACGATGAGTGTCGACCGGATGCTCCCCTCCGGCACGACAGCAGTGACCGCTATCTGCTCCCCTGGTCCGCGCGTCGACGGGACGTAGTCGCCGCGCAGTATCGCGTCTACCCGTCGCTGATTGAACGCCCGCTGTGCGGCGTCCTCGTTCTCGAAGGCGGTGACGCTGGTCCCATCTTGTTCAGCGGCCGCGGCCTCAAGTTCCTCGCGGGCGTCACCGGTGACGGCCATCTCCACCTCACCGGCCGCGACCGAGCTGGGGTCGTACAGCGACGTGAGGCCGACGACGAGGAACGAGGAGAACCCCGCGACGAACAGCTGAATGAGCAGCGCCAGCACGATGGTCTTCTCGCGGGACAGCGACCGGATGTCCCGGCGGGCCACGACGACCCGCGGGTCGCGCCAGATGGGGCGGTCGTCAGACAAGGGTGCTCACCACCGCGAAGTTGTAGGCGAAGTGGATGACGATAGCCAGCCCGAGCCCACCGAGATAGGCCCGGCGACCGCGGCTCGCGCCCACCGAGGAAATGGCCGCCGTCAGCGTGTGCAGTGCCAGTGGGAGCAGGAACAGCAGCCCGGCAACCCACAGCGGCAGGCCGGCTGGCAACGTCGCGCCCTGCAGGGCGGCTTCCCCGATGGGCAGGCTTTCGAGGTCGGACAGCCTGGCGATAAGCAGCCCTTTCTCCCCGATGAAGAAGCCGAGTCCGGAGAGCGCACCGATGCCGAGCGCCGACCGGAGCGTCCGCTCGTAACGGGCGTGCTCGTAGCCGGCGTAGACGTGCAAGCTCTTTGCCAGTTCCTCGACGATGACGATGACGCCGAGCACGAGCACGATGCCGAGCGACTGGTTCGTCCCGAAGACGTTCAGCGACACCGAATCGAGGACGAACAAGAACGCGATGGCTGCCAGTTCGGCGACGATGACCAGCGGCAACAGGACGATACTCATCTTTAGCGCGCTCCGGCGGGAGTTGATACCACCGGCCAGCGCATCGAGCACCTTCAGCGGAATCGGACGCTGGGTGAACATATCCTCTTCCCGGTACAGCCCGGCTCCCAGACCGAACAGCACTAGTCCGGTCAGTAGCGGCGGCGTCACCGAGAACACGAACGACGAGAGCCCAACCGACTGACCGGTCAGGTCGAGCACGACCAGCGTCAGCGGCGAGATGAGTGCAATCGGTGTCACGTCGGTGAAGATGGCCGGGACGAACGCGTACGAGGTCAGTGTCACCGTTATCGTCACCGTCACGAAGGTGAGTTCCTTGAACGAGCGGGCGAACATCGCCCCGCAGAACGTCGCCGAGAGGAACAGAACGACGAGCGGGACCACCGCCAGCACCGCGACGTAGCTCCCCGCCGGCGCGATGTTCCCGAACCGCAGCGCCGCGGTGATGAGCGCCGCTACGCCGACAGCACCCACGAAGTACGGGAGCGTCTTCCCGCCGATAATGTCCCCCCGCGAGGCGGGCGTCACCAGCAGGAGTTCGCCGCGGCGGTTCAGCCGTTCGGAGAGCATCGACGAGCCGTAGGCCTGGATAACGAAGTTCATCGGGACGATGTAGAGGAAGGCGAGCACGAGCGACTCGAAGGGGAACGGCGGCGAGATGTCCGAGGGGGTGCCACCCTGCACGTCGCCGGTCAATCGCGCGCCGATAGCGCCGAGGTTCGCACCGCTGCCGCCGGCGGTTCCGCCGTCCCCGCCGCCGGTTGTGGCTGACCCGCCAGTACCGCTCGTGTCCGACCCGTCACCGCTGCCGCCGGTACTTGTCCCACTGCCGTCCGAGGAACCCGACCCGTCACTGCTGTCGCCGCCTCGGGGGTCGAGCTGGCTGCTCCCCGACTGTTGCTCGTAGACAAGCGTCACAGAAACGGGGAACGCGGCGGTCTGGTTGTCGTCCCGAGCGAGTGTCCGGTCGTTGTACTGCGCCGTACTGTCGCGGAGTTCGGCCAGCGCCGCCCGTTCTTTCGCCGTCCGTGGAACGCTCTGGAGTTGGGTCCCCCGATACAGGAGTTCTTGCTGGCGTCGCTCGATGGCAGCGGGGTCAGGCTCACGGATGTCGAACGTCCGGTCATCTGCCGCGACGCCGTAGTAGGGACTGTTCTCCTCGACGCCGATCCGGTAGATGCCGTCGTCCATGCCCGCACCAGTGCCGCCGCTGACGGCTATCGCGGCGACCGCGCCCATCGCAACGAGCGACAGCGCCATCACGACGATAGTCCGCTTGTCGACACCGCCAGCGTTTTTCGTCACCTCCCACTTCGCGACGCGCAGGAGCTTGTCGGGTTGCATCTACTCCGCGTCCTCCTCGACGTACCGCGTGCCGCGGGTCCCGGCCTCGGCGACGTTGAGGAACACCTCCTCCAGACTGGACTCCTCCGTCCGTATGTCGACCACGTCGCCGCCCCGGTTCTCGGCCTGCCTGCGTGTCGTCTCGACTGCCTCCATGCTTTCGACGACGCGCTCGTAGGTGCCGTTTTCCTTGGCTGCGCCGGGCACGTCGACGGTGGTGTAGACGTGATACCGCGTGTGGCCGTACTCGGCCTGAAGCTGTTCGAGGTCGCCGCGGGCGACGATTTCGCCCTCGTTCATGATGACGACCCGGTCGCAGATAGATTCGACGTGAAAGAGGTTGTGTGCAGAGAAAACGATGGTCTTGCCTTCCTTCGCCAACTGCTCCGTGAACTCGATGACGTAGTTCGTCGTCAGCGGGTCCAGTCCCGACGCCGGCTCGTCGTAGATGAGCACGTCGGGGTCGTTGATGAGCGAGCGGGCGATGGCGACTTTCCGTTTCATCCCCTTGGACATATCGCCGAGCTTCCGGTCGCGGTGTTCGAGTTCGAGTTCGTCCAGCGTGTCGTGCATCCGCTCCTCGGCCACGTCCGGGTCCACGTCGTAGAGGTCGGCGAAGAATTTCAGATAGGAGATCGGCGTCATCTCCTCGTACAGCGGCGATTCTTCGGGCAGAAAGCCCAGTTGCTGGCGCATCTCCGCGGTCTCGGTGTCGAGCCCAGCTATCTCGGCGGAGCCGCTTGTCGGCTCTAATAGACCCGCCAGCATCTTCAGCGTCGTCGTCTTGCCGGCCCCGTTCGGCCCGATGATACCGAACACCTCGCCGCGGTCGACCGAAAACGAACTGCCCTGTACAGCGACGAAACCGCCGTACTCCTTCCGAATATCCCGGGCGTCAATCATCTGGCGATTGATTGTGGGTGAACTAACCTATACCTTGGCTCCGGCCTATTGCTTCTGATAATGGCACTCGAACTCGGCACGAGCAGTGTTTCGATCGAGAAAACACCGGACGGGCGACGGCTGATCGTCCGGCACGACGTCGATACGTCGGTCGACACCGTGTGGGATGTCCTGACCGACACCGACTGCTGGTCCGACTGGGGGCCGTCGGTCACAACCGTCGAAACAGACACCCGATATATCGATGACGGGACGGCCGGCCGCGTTCGCGCTGCTGGCGTGGTGTGGCTCCCGTTTGAAGTGACGGCGTGTGCGCCGTATCGCTGGACGTGGAACGTCGCTCGGCTCCCCGCAACAGGTCACTTCGCCGAGGAACGGGCTTCCGGCTCCGTCGTTGGGTTCGAAATCCCGCCGCTGGCGACCGGCTACGCTCCGGTGTGTGCCCGAGCGTGCCAGCACGTCGCTGCTATCGCACGACGACGAGAGGCGTAGGCAGTGACCGCGTCGACCCGTCAGGGCTGTATCGGCGTCTTCGAGCGCGTGTAGGTGTCTTTCTCGGAGCTATCCGTTCTCGTGATGTCCGTAATCTCGAAGCGTGTCCCGCCCCCGTCGCTTTCGGTCACGTCGATGTCCCAGCCGTGGGCTTCGACGATGCGCTGGACGATTGCCAGCCCCAGCCCGCCTTCGCCGTCCGTGGTGGTGTAGCCGTCGTCGAGCACCGCATCACGCTTTTCAGACGGAATTCCGGAGCCGTCATCGGCGACGTAAAACCCTTCAGACATCTCGCCGACACGAATCGTCAGGTTAGCACTGCCACGTTCGAGGGCGTCCTCTGACGGTGACTGCCTGCCCGTGGACCCATGCCCAACACTGTCGTCGGGCCCCGTTCGACTGCCTGTGGAGCCATGCTCCACACTGTTCCGAAACAGGTTCTCGAACAGGTGACGGAGCCGATCCGGGTCGCGTCGATGACGGCTGTCACTTCGTTTTCGAGCGTCGCATCCGCCGTCGGCACGGCCTCCCAGCAGCTATCGACCAGTTCTGCGAGATCAACGGCCTCCGTCTCGCTGATGACGTGCCCGCTTCGAGCCAGCGTCAGCGTCCGGTCGATGAGCGTTTCCATTCGGTCCATCGCTCTCGCAGCCGTTTCCAGATGTTCCGAGTCCCGGTCCATTCGTTCGAGTTCCAACTGACCGGACGCGACGTTGAGCGGGTTCCGGAGGTCGTGTGCCACGACGGCCGCGAACTCGTCGAGGCGTTCGTTGCGCTGCTCAATGGCCTCCCGGCGGAGTCGCTGTCGCTCGGCCTCGACGGCTCGGGATATCGCGCGCGCTTCGAAGATTCCCATCATGAGGCCACCGAAGCCGCCGACGATAGCCGCAAACAGCGCCCAGCCGATGTCTTCACTTAGCGACCCCGTCGGCCAGGTTAGAATCATCGCCACATTCAACAGCAGAAAAGAAACCAGCCCCCCAGCGAACCAGACCCCGATACGCCGGTAGTGGTCCGGCTCGATCTCCGAGTTGCTGAGCCAGAACCCGCCGACGATGATCGCCGCTGCAAACGGAACGATTGCCAGCATACTGACCACGAAATCAGCAGTAACAAGCGCTGATAGGCCGGAATCAGAGAAATAAAAATAGTTAGCGACGCCTCCGAGGAGGAGCAGCCACCCGACTCCCTGAATAAGGGCTGGCAGGCGATCTGAGCGGCGATCTGGGTCTGTCACTTCCGCATCGATTTGTTAGACGTGCATTTACATCTGCTGGCCAACGGAACAGGTGTGCGGCGTATTTCCCAGCATTATCGTCGGTGTTACTGTCGGCTCGGCCTGTTTTCCTGCCAGCTACTGTTTGGTTACGCGTGCGTCCGATACTTTGTGGATGTCGTCGTCGATCCCGGTGCCGTCACAGTCGTCATTCGGACATCGATAGTGCCAGCCGTCTTCCGTCGCCGCTCGCTCGGTAAACCGGTCGCCACATTCGTCGCAGTAGAGCTGCCCGTCCGAACATGTGTCGCGGTGGAGTTCGAGTTCGAGTTCTGTGCCGAAGGTCCGCTTGCAGTTCCGACAAATATGAGGCATATTCGAAACTACAGATTCATCCCTTATAGCGATACCGGAACGTTCACGGCCGCTTCTTTCCGTTGACGGAAGGTTCAGGTCGGCCGCCGTCCGTCGGTTTTCGGCACCACATACATCTCACATCTTGGACAGTAATGGTCGACAGGGCCGAATAGCTATCGACACATCTCGGCCACAGCCAGTTCGGGACCAGCCCAGCCGCCGTCTTCCAGATACCGACAGCGATTGTGGGTGAGATAACCGCTAGGCTGTCGTCACGTCGATCCGCGTGCCGCCGGATTCGCTGCTCCCGACCGATACTGTCCAGCCGTGGGCGCGCGCCGCAGTTTCGACGAGGAACAGTCCGTATCCCTCCCCCTCCCGCGTCGTCCCGAAGCCCTGGTCGAACACTTCGTCGCGGTCCGCTTCGGGAATCCCCGGGCCGTCGTCGGCCACGTAGAACCCGGACTCGGTTGCACCGATGGTGACGGTTACGGGTCCCTCGCTGTGTGTGACCGCGTTGTCGAACAGTTCGCGGAGGAGCAACTGCAGTCGGTCGTTTTCGGCGTCGACAGACGTGTCAGTCACCACTTCCAGCGTCGCATTTTCGTAGCTCTCTGCGGCCCAGACCTCAGTGGCTACGTCAGAAAGCGAGAGCGAGTCCGTTTCCGAGACGGGACACGCGGTGCTCCCGATGCGCGAGAGATCGGTGAGCAGTGTCTCGACTCGGCGAACGGACCGATTCAATGCGTCTTCGTGGGGCTCACCGATGTCGAGTAGCTCTAATCGGCCCATAACGACGTTCAGCGGGTTCTTCGCGTCGTGAGAGACGCCGCTCGATATGTCGTCCCACTGTACGGCACCGACCCGCCAGTCGGTCGGCCACCGGGTCGCGTACGCTTCGAGTTTCGCGGCCAACAGGGATGCCGGCGTCTCCGCGGTCACGTAATCGGTGACGCCGGCCCGGAGCGCCTCGGTGACCCGGTCCGGTTCGGGGTCGCTCGCGACGAGGACAATCGGAATCTCGGCCCCGGCCGCTCGCAGTTCCTCGAACACCGCTATCCCGTCGTGGTCGCCGTCGTCACTGACGACGACACCTCTGACATCCCCGTCACTCAGCCGGTCCCGTACGACGCTCGTGTCTCGGACTGCCTCGGCTGTTGCCCCGTCCGTTGTCAGCGCCTCGGAGAGTGCCGCAGCTAGGTCTGTCGCTTCGGTACCGACCACGAGATAGACGGTCCCACGAGCAGGCGTCATCACCTGACACTACGAAAACGGACGACAAGAAACCGACGGTGCCCTACAGCAGGTCTTCGACGTGGTCGGCGACTTCCTCTGGTGTGTCACCGACAGGGACGCCGTTGTCCTCAAGCGCGGTAATCTTCGACTGCGCGGTCCCGGTACCGGAGCCGGAGACGATAGCGCCGGCGTGGCCCATGCGCTTTCCGGGCGGTGCGGTCCGACCGGCGATGAAGCCGGCGACCGGCGTGTCCATGTGCTCGCCAATGAAGCGCGCGGCCTCCTCCTCGTCTTCACCGCCGATTTCGCCGCACATCACGACGGCGTGGGTGTCGGGGTCGGCCTCGAACTGTTCGAGCGCGCCGATGAAGTCCGTCCCGATAATGGGGTCGCCGCCGATACCGATGGCCGTCGACTGGCCGATGCCGCGGTTGGTGAGGTTGTCGACGACCTGGTAGGTCAGCGTCCCCGAGCGGGAGACGAGACCGACGTTCCCCTCTGAGAAGATGTTCCCCGGGAGGATGCCGAGCTTGGCGACGCCGGGCGTGATGACGCCGGGGCAGTTCGGACCGACGAGATGCGTGTCGGTCTCCTGCAGTTTGCGGTAGACCCGGGCCATGTCCTGGGTCGGGATACCCTCGGTGATGGCGACGACGAGGTCGATGCGTCTGCATCGAGTGCCTCGAAGCAGGCGTCACCGGCGAGGCCGGCGGCACGAACACGACGGCGGCGTTGGCGTCTTCCTCGCGGGCCGCGCCCTGCACGGTGTCGAACACCGGGACGCCGGCGACTTCTTGGCCGCCGCGGCCGGGCACTGCGCCGGCGACGACGTTCGTCCCGTACTCAAGCATCTGTTCGGTGTGGAACTTCCCTTCTCCGCCGGTGATTCCCTGTACAACGACGCGCGTGTCTTCGTCGACTAGCACACTCATGCTTCCACCTCCTTTGCGTACTCGACCGCACGCTGGACGGCGTCCTCCAGCGTGTGCTCGACCGTCACCAGATCCTCGTTCAGAATCTCCATGCCCTCTTCGGCGTTGGTCCCTGCGAGTCGGACGGTGACCGGCTTCGGAATCTCGTCGAACTGCTCCAGCGCCTGGTTGATGCCGTTGGCGACTTCGTCGCCGCGGGTGATGCCGCCGAAGATGTTGAACACGACCGAGTCGACGTTCTCGTCGGAGAACACCATGTCGAGCGCGTTGGCGATCCGGTCGGCCTTCGCGCCGCCGCCCACGTCGAGGAAGTTGGCGGGTTCGCCGCCGTAGTAGTCCACGAGGTCCAGCGTCGTCATC
Organism: Haloarcula sp. CBA1122; assembly: GCF_009741785.1. NCBI lineage: Archaea > Methanobacteriati > Methanobacteriota > Halobacteria > Halobacteriales > Haloarculaceae > Haloarcula > Haloarcula sp. CBA1122. The sequence goes on along the minus strand of NZ_WPCB01000013.1, from coordinate 23,664 downwards.
ACGAGGCCCGCGCCGTTGCCGATGATGCCGACATTGCCGTCCAGTCGGACGTAGTCGAAGCCGTACTCGTCGGCCTTCTGTTCGAGTTCGTCGCCCTCCGCCGCTTCCTCGCCCATCTCCGCGATTTCGGGCTGGCGGAACAGCGCGTCGCCGTCGATGTTCATGACAGCGTCGGCCGCGATGACCTCGTCGTCGGCCGTGATCATCAGCGGGTTGATCTCCGTGTCGGCGCCGTCGCGGTCGTCCCAGAGCTGGTACAGCGTCGTGAGGACGCTCGCCACGTCGTTTGCGACCTCGCGGTCGACACCGGCCTCGTAGACGACCTTCCGGGCCTGGAACGGGTGCATGCCGAAGGCGGGGTCGATGTGCTCCCGGGCGATGGCGTCGGGGTCCTCTTCGGCGACCTCCTCGATGTTGACGCCACCTTTGGTGGACACCATTGCGACGGGGCGGCCCTCGCCGCGGTCCATCGTCACGCCGACGTACAGCTCGTTGACGAAGTCGACGGCTTCCTCCACGAGCACCTTCGAGACGTGGTAGCCCTTGAGGTCCATCCCGATGATGTCCTCGGCAGCTTCGCGAGCCTCCTCCTTGGACTCGACGAGCTTGATGCCGCCGGCCTTGCCGCGGCCGCCGACGTGTACCTGTGCTTTGATGGCGACCGGATATCCGATTTCCTCGGCCGCGTCGACGGCCTCGTCCACTGTCTCGGCCAGCTGCGAGGCGGGCGTCGGGATGCCCGCGTCAGCGAAGACTTGCTTCGCCTGGTATTCGTGCAAGCGCATGTCATGCAGAAAGCCGAGCGGTGGCGATTTAAATCCGTCCGTTTCTCTTCCGGCGACCACGCGGAATCCGTCCCAGTTTACTGTGGGTGAGGATAGTGGTTCGGGAGCGCGCTGTAGCGCGATACGGCTGGTTCTGAAGCGACTCGGGATGCCAAGGAGCGTTCCGGCCGTCCCAACATCGAATCCAATCCGATAGACCCACAGCGCCACACTGCGAAGCGAGCGTATGGCCGACGACAGGCACGGGACCGACGACGTCGACGACGAGACGCTGGATGCTGTGGCCGAGGCGCTTCGCACCGCCGAAACTGCTGTCGCGCTCACCGGCGCAGGCGTCTCGACCGCATCGGGCATCCCCTCCTTTCGCGGCGACGACGGTATCTGGGAGCGCCACGACCCGGCGGACTTCCACCGCCGTCGGCTCGACGCCGACCCAGCGGGCTTCTGGGCGGACCGACTCTCGCTGCGGGAGGCCATCTACGGCGACATAGACCCCGAGCCCAACGCCGCCCACGAGGCGCTGGCGGCGCTTGAAGCGGACGGCCACCTCGACGCCGTGCTCACGCAGAACATCGACGGGCTGCACGACGCCGCCGGGACGGACCGGGTCGTCGAACTGCACGGAACCCATCGGCGCGTGGTCTGTGACGACTGCGGCCACCGTCGGGAGGCCGAGGCGGTATTCGAACAGGCCGCCGAAAGCAGCGACTTACCGCCGCGCTGTGACTGCGGCGGCGTCTACCGCCCGGACGTCGTGCTGTTCGGCGAACCCATGCCCGACGTGGCGATGCACGAAGGCCAGCGCCTCGCCCGGGACAGCGACGTGTTCCTGGCTGTAGGGTCGTCCCTGTCGGTACAGCCCGCGTCACTGCTTCCGAAAATCGCGGCGGAAGCGGGGAGCACGCTGATCGCGATAAACTACGAGGAAACGCCGCGTGACGCGAGTGCGGCGCACGTACTTCGTGCGGATGTCACGCAGGTCCTTCCGACGCTTGTCGAGCGGGTGTAACAGCGCGGAGGCGGTCTACAGCTCGACGCCGCCGGGAATCAGGCTCTGCCCGCGCAGGAGGCTCCCGTCGGGGTCGTAGACGAGCAGCGTCCGCAGTTCGTAGGTCCGTGACTCGTCTTCGCCGTCGGTGAGATGGACTGTAAACTGTGGGTCTTCTTGAGCGTCCGCCGCGGAAACGAGCGCGTCGATGTCCGCCGTCGGTGCTGTCGCCTCGAAAATGTACTCACCGGTGAGGCGGTTCGTCAGCGAAAGCACCCCGTCGCTTTCGGGCTGGCGGCGGAAGGTCACGTCGATCTCCTCGCCATCGAGTGTGCCGCCGTCTACTTTACTGAGGCGCTCGCGGAGCTCTCCTGTCGGCCCATCGTATACAATCGCGATCGTCGGGTCGTCGTTGTCGGTGGCCGAAGCCTGGATGTCGACGGTGAAGTAATCACGCCTCATTCCGGTGTTTACAGGTACGTGGCCCGGCCAAATGAACGTAACGGCGCACCGACTGTCGGTATCGGTAGCTTTTACCGGACCGGCCCACCCTCTGACAGTAGCATGGCCTGGGTGAAATCAGAGTACGCCGGCGAGTTCGCGGTGCTTGCGACGTGGCTCGTGGGACTGGCCCCGTGGTCGGTGTCGCTGTTCGAGATTGAGGGGGTAACTGTCGTCGGGCTTCGCTTTCTTCCGTTCCGGTTCCAGTTCATCTTCGGAGCGACGCTCCCCGGAGAGCGGCCGTTTCTCTGGGCGTGGCAGGTCGCCGCGTTCCAGGAGTCGGAGCCGCTTGCGCTCGCCGGGACACTCGGGGTCGCGGCCCTGGTCGGCTTCCTGTTCCCGCTCGGCCTCAGCCTCTATTACTACGCCGCTGAGGACCGCGTTGAAGCGGTTCTCCCTATGGACCCAGTGCGACTGTTCGGCGGGCTGCTTGGGCTTGTTGGCGTCCTCACGCTCGCGGCCAGCGGGCTGTTCATCACGTCGTTCCCCGGTATCACCGTCCCCATCGGGGCGCTCGTCGCCCTCGTGTTCGCCTATTTGCTGCTGACTGTCGACCGCGCGTGACAGCCAGTCCGGTCCCGTTCGTCCGACCGCTGGCGATTATACTCCTGATAATTTGGCGAGCGAATTTAAGTAGGTGGATACGATAGCAGAGGTATATTCCGCGGAGCACCGTGTGCTCCCCACTGACCCACCGATGTCGAACCCAGAATCTCCCGAACCCGGTGCCTTCGTTTCGGACCCGCTCGGCCACATCCAGTCGTGGCTCTCGCGGACCGCGACGGTGTTGAGCGGGTCAGCGGTTCCGACGGCAAACTACGACCCCAGCCGCCACGGGACGCTGGTCGAATTCGACGGTCTGAACGGCTATAACGAGGTCGAACGCTACTGGCTGAACGCCCCCTTCGCCTTCGCCTCTATCAACCACGACCCGGACCGCGACGAGCACCTGTATCAGGTCGTCGAGCCGTCGCTGACCGACATCGAGCGAGAACTGCTCGACCGTCTGTTCGAGGACATCCGCATCCCGCTTATCTACCGCGACGATGTCGACGCCGACCCGGAGCGCGTCCTCGCCGAAGAACTCGAAGCCAGGCTTGAGGAGTACGGCGTCGTCATCGAACCCGAGACGTTCTACCGCCTGTTTTACTACCTGCATCGCTCCTTCCAGGGCTACGGTCACATCGACCCTCTGATGCACGACCCGGACATCGAGGACATCTCCTGTGACGGGGCGAACCTCCCCATCTTCGTCTACCACGACGGCTACACGGACATCGAGACGAACATCACCTACGACGCCGACGAACTGAACGACTTCGTCATCCAGCTGGCCCAGCGCTCCGGTCGGCACGTCTCCGTCTCTGACCCCGTCGTCTCGACGACGCTCCCGGACGGCTCCCGTATCGAACTGGCGCTCGGCGAGGAGGTGACTCCCCGCGGTTCGGCATTCACCATCCGGAAATACGCCGACGAACCGTTCACGCCGATTGAACTGCTGGACTATGGCACGTTCTCCGTCGAGATGCTCGCGTACCTCTGGCTGGCCATCGAGTCCAACAAGTCGCTCATCTTCGCGGGCGGGACGGCGGCCGGCAAGACCACGTCGATGAACGCGCTGGCGATGTTCCTCCCGCCCCGGTCGAAGGTACTCTCAATTGAGGACACCCGCGAGCTATCCCTGTATCACGACAACTGGCTCTCCTCAGTCACCCGCGAGCGACTGGACGATTCGGACATCACGATGTACGACCTGCTGCGGTCCGCGCTCCGGCACCGCCCCGAGTACATCATCGTCGGCGAGGTTCGTGGTGAGGAAGCTATCACGCTGTTCCAGGCGATGAACACCGGGCACACGACGTTCTCGACGATGCACGCGGACTCGGTCCAGACCGTCATTAACCGGCTGGAGAACGAGCCAATCAACGTCCCGCGGCCGATGGTTCAGAGCCTCGATATCCTCTGTGTGCAGGTGCTGGCCCGCTCGGGTGACGAGCGCGTCCGCCGTGCCAAAACGCTCGCCGAAATCGAGGGCATCGACCAGCGAACCGGCGAACTGGACTACTCGACGACATACAACTGGCGGGCCACCGAGGACCGTTTCTCCGAGAACAACAGCGAGCTACTGGACGAAATCCGCGAGGAGCGCGGCTGGAGTCAGTCAGAACTGCTGACCGAACTCCGTAACCGCCAGCGGTTCCTCCGCTACCTCCAGTCCGAGGGCATCACCGACTACCGGAAGTTCACGGCGATGGTCAACAAGTACTACGCGGACAAGGAACAGGTCATGGCGAACATCGACGATGCGATAGCCTGACATGGCGCTGAACCCGCTCGGTCTGGCTCCGCTCGCCGTCGTCGTCGGGATTCTCGGGCTTATCGGCTACAGCACTGTCAACGAGCGCTTCGACCGCAACGTCACGCGGCTGTCCCGACGGCTCTTCGGCCGGTACGTGGGCGAATCGCCCAAACGCGAACGACAGCTCGAAGCCGCCTACATCGACGAGACCTATCGCGGGTACGCCGCCAGAACGCTGGTGTACGCCTGTGTGGGGGCTGTCGCCGGCGCTATCACCGGCGCGTACGCCATCGGCGGCTTTCTGCTTGTGCTACCGGCGCTAGTGAACCTTGCACAGGGGCTCCCCTCGACGATGGTGAACGCCTTCGGCCTGCGAACGTTCGAACTCGTGCTGACGCCGACAGGGACTCTCTACATCCTCATCGGCGGCGGCGTGCTCTCGGGCGCGGCGACGGCAGGACTCACGTACCTCTACCGCTGGGAGCGGCTCAAGAATCAGGCGGACGTGCGGAGCCGGAACATCGACGAGGGGATGGCCCGCACCATCGCCTTCATGTACGCGCTCTCCCGCGGTGGGATGTCCTTCTCGGACGTGATGCGTGTACTGGCCCGGAATCAAGAAATCTACGGTGACACAGCCAGAGAGGTCGGCGTCGCTGTCAGGGAGATGGACCTGTTCGGCCGGGACATGATTACGGCGCTCGAACACGTCTCCCGGCGGACCCCCAGCGAACAATTCAAGACGTTTATTGAGAACCTCTCCAGCGTCCTCCAGAGCGGCCAGTCGCTGGCCCCGTTCCTCCGCGAGCAGTACGAGCGCCATCAGGAGGAAGCCGCCGAGCGTCAGGAGGACCTGCTGGAACGGCTGGCCACGGTCGCCGAGGCGTACGTCACCGTGTTCGTCGCCGCCGTGCTCTTCTTGATGACGATTCTCCTCGTGTTCGGCCTGACGACGACGGACACGCTCTGGCTGTTACAGATGATGGCATATCTCGTCATCCCGCTGGCTAACGTCGGGTTCATGGTATATCTCGATAGCAAGCTCCAGTCGCTTGGTATCGGGAACGGCGGGACGACGGATATTCTGGACCGGTACGAAACGGCGACGCTGGGGAAACCCAGTCTGGGGTCTGGCCCTCTCGGCCTGCCTGATGGCGGCGTCGTCCCGGCCGACGAGGCGAACTGGGACCGGCTCAGGTTCCACGACCGCGTGAAATCGCTTCGGGAACTGCTCAGCTCCCCGATTCAGTCGCTGGTCTGGAACCCGGTGTACGTCCTCTATCTCACCGTGCCCGTCGCGGTAGTGCTGTTGCTCGTCCGTGCCCCACCTGCGTTCCAGGCATCGACGGTCAACATCCGTCTCCTCGACGACCTCGTCATCCAGTCAGTCCTGCTGATTCTGGGGCCGTTCGCGCTGGTGCGGTTCATCTACACGCAGCGGCTATCCCGAATCGAGGACGCGACGCCGGACCTGCTCGAACGGCTGGCGAGCCTGAACGAGGCCGGGATGACCGTCGTGGAGAGTCTCCGCCGGGTCCGCGGCAGTGACATCGGCGTGCTCACCCAGGAGATGCACCGCATCTGGGCCGACATCAGGATGGGCGCGAACGTCGACGACGCGCTCGTCCGGTTCGGCCGCCGGGTCCAGACCACGGCCGTCACGCGGATCGTGACGCTGTTGACCCACGCGATGCACGCCTCGGGCCAGCTCGGCCCGGTGTTCCGCATCGCGGCCACCCAGTCACGGGCGGACCTCCGACTGAAACGGCGGCGACGCCAGCAGATGCTCACCTACCTCGTCGTCATCTACGTCGCCTTCCTGGTGTTTCTGGTCATCATCGTCGCCGTGCAGGAGGTGCTCGTCCCGAGCTTGCCGTCCAGCGTGCCGACGCCGGCCGGGGAGTCGAACCGACTGGGCGTCAACGTCGACCAGTTCGCCCGCTTCGGCCGCGTCGACAAGGCCGCGTACACGCTCGTGTTCTTCCACACCGCGCTGATTCAGGCCGTCCTCACCGGCTTCATCGGCGGCCAACTCGGCGAGGGCACGCTCAAGGACGGCGCGAAACACGCCGCAATTCTGCTGGGTGTCGCGTACGTCGCGTTCATCCTGCTGTCCTCGCCCGTCGCCTCGATGACGGTCACCAGCCCCGCCGTTTCCGGCGACCAGATAACGGTCGAATCGGCGTCGCTGTCGGAGGGTGGATTCATCGTCGTCCGCCAGTTCGAGGAGGACGGCAGAGTGCTCGGGACCTCCGAGTACCTCCCTGCCGGAAGCCACAGTGACGTGCAGATCACCCTCGACAGACCGCCGTCGACCGGCCAGTCGCTCGTGCTCGTCGCCCATCAGGACACCAACGGGAACCAGCAACTCGACTACCCCTTCGGCGACAGTTCAGGGGCCACGGACCGGCCATATGCGTCGTCGACGGCCGGCGAGAACGTCACCGTCGAACACACGGTCGAGTGACGCTGGATTTACGGTGCCCAATCGGGTAGGAGGCGCTGATGGAGTTCGCCGCCTTCGCCGACCGGGCCGAAGCAATCGAAGCCGAGAGTGCCGATACCGCGATAACCGAGGCGGTGACCGACCTGTTCTCTGACGCGGGGCCGGACCTCCCGACGCTCGCCCGCTTCGTCCAGGGCCGGGTGTTTCCGGCCTACGAGTCCCGCACGCTCGACATCGGCCCGCGGCTCTGCTACGAGGCGATTGCCCGGGCGGCCGGCCAGAACGTCGGCGCTGACGACGTAGAGCAGCGCCTCGCTGACATGGGCGAAATAGGGGCTGTTGCGGCCAGCTACGACCTCGGCGGCCAGCAGGGACTCGCCGCATTCGGAGCAGGCGAGAGCGGGAGCGACGCACTGACCGTCACAGAACTCGACGAGAGCCTCCGGGACCTGGCCGCCGTCGACGGCAGCGGGAGCCAGGGGACGAAGGTTGACATCCTCTTTGGCCTGTTCTCGCGGTGTTCGTCGACGGAAGCCGGCTACCTCGCCCGCCTCGTCCTCTCGGAGATGCGTATCGGCGTCGGCGAGGGGACGGTCCGGGACGCCGCCGCGGCCGCTTTCGACGTGCCGGTCGAGGCCGTCGAACGGGCCGTGCAGGTGTCGAACGACTACGGTATGGTTGCCGAAGTGGCCCGCGACGAAGGGGAGTCCGGACTGGCGACCGTCACCCTCGAAATCGGTCGCCCCGTTCAGGCGATGCTGGCACAGGCGGGCACGGTCGCTGGCGCACTCGAAGACTGGGACCGCGCTGCGGTCGAGTGGAAGTACGACGGCGCTCGGGTGCAGGTCCACTTTGACGGCGAGAACGCCCGGCTGTTCTCTCGAAACATGGAGGAAGTCACGGATCCGCTTCCGGAGGTCGTCGAGGCCGTCGAATCGACGCTGGACGCGCCGGCAATCCTCGACGGTGAGGTGGTCGCAGTCGATGCCGACGGCGACCCGCTCCCGTTTCAGGAGGTGCTGCGGCGCTTCCGCCGGAAACACGACGTTGCCGCGGCCCGCGAGGACGTGGCCGTCCGCCTGCACGCCTTCGACTGCCTGCACGCCGACGGCGAGGACCTGCTCGATGCCTCGCTGAAGACGCGCCATGACCGCCTCGAATCACTCTTGCCTGCCGGGAGTGACGTTGTCTCGCGGATGTGGCTGTCCGACGACGCCGAGGAAATTGAAAATCTGGAGGCTGAGGCCCTCGCCGCTGGGCAGGAGGGAATCATGCTGAAAGACCCGACTGCAGCCTACTCGCCCGGAAAGCGGGGCAAGCACTGGCGCAAGCGCAAGCCCGACGTGGAGACGCTGGACTGTGTCGTCACCGGCGCGGAATGGGGCGAAGGCCGCCGGGCGAACGTGCTTGGCTCGTTCGAGCTTTCTGTCCGAACCGACGACGGCTACGCTACCGTCGGCAACGTGGCGACGGGCATTACCGACGAGGAACTGGACGACCTGACGGAGCGCTTCGAACCGCACATCCGGCGAGAGGACGGCCGCGACGTAACCCTTGACCCGGCGATTGTCTTCGAGGTCGGCTACGAGGAGATCCAGGCCTCCCAGTCCTACGACTCGGGCTATGCGCTCCGGTTCCCCCGGTTTCTCTCGGTTCGTGAGGACAAGACCCCGGACGACGCCGACCCGCTGGAGCGCGTTGAGCGGCTGGCGGCGTCACAGTAGCGCCGTCGGACTGGGACGGACCGACACGCGTAATGGCCGTCTCCGAGAACGACCGTACATGACAGTCAGACACGACGGCATCACCGCGGAGTGGCTCGGCTACGCGACGCTGCGGCTGGAAGGCGATGACACGGTCGTCTACTTCGACCCCGGCCGGTACGGCGTGCTCACCGGCGAGTGGGAGCCTGACACGCCCGGTATCGGCCATCCGCCGACGCAAGACTACGCTCCGAAAGACGGGGACATCGTCTGCGTGACACATATCCACCACTACGACCCCGACGCATCCGCCGCGTCGCCGCTGAGGACGCCACCGTTGTCGCGTTCGAGGGTATCAACGTCCACGCGACCGACCGCGACCTCGACCGCCTCGCCGACCTCGACTACGAGGTCCGCAAAGTGTCGATGGAAGCCGACGTGCTGGTCGACGACGTACCTATCTGGACGATGCCGGCGTACAACCACGAGGACGGCCGGAACGTGAAAGACGACGGCAGCCCCATCCACCCGAGAGGCATCGCCTGTGGCTTCCTCGTCTCGCTGGACGACACCCGCGTGTTCTGGCCGGGCGACACCGACGTGCTGGACGGCCACGCCGAACTCGACGTCTCGCTGTTCGTCCCCTCTATCGCCAAGAACTACACGATGAACCGCCACGAGGCCGCCGATCTGGCCGAGGAGATGGACCCGGACCTCGTGCTCCCGATGCACTACAACACGTTCACGTCGCTGGAGGCGGACTCCGGTGCGTTCGCTGAAGACGTCGCGAAGCGTGGCGTTCCGGTCGTACTGGACGAGAACTGACTGGCGAACCCGTCTGTGGCGACCCGAGATGGTGGTTTCCCGGTCCATCTGTCAGTCAAAACAATATTGGGGCGTTCAGCAGAACACCACCGACATGGAACGCGCCAGTGACCGAACAGGGGAAACACGTTCCCCAGCCGAACGAACGCCCTCGTTCGGTCACCTACTGCTTGTCTGGCTCCTTGTCGGGCCGTCGCTGTGGTCCCTTGGTTCTGCCGTGGCCGATGCGATTCAGGCCGAACTGCCGCTGTCGACGATGGGAGCCGGCCTGCTGTTCGGAACGATAGTCGTCGTGTCGTTCTGGACCGCCGGCTTTCAGCCCTCACTCAGGGCCAGTTTCGGCTATTTTGTCGCGGAACTGAGTATCTATCTGGTCTTGGCTGTCGGGGTCGTTACGGTCTTCGTTCCGACCTTTACACCGTGGGTTACGATTGCTGTCCAACTCGTGTCTATCTGTCTCGCCGCGACGCTGGTGTTCACCCCGGTCGGTGCGAACATACGGAACTGGTTCCGGCGACATGTCCGCTCTCTGCTGAAACTACCGCCACAAGACCGGTCAGTCGATCACGACTGATGGATTCTCGACCGAGCAAACGCGGATTCGTTTTGCCGGTCAGTCGTTCCGGGTAGTACACTAATTGCGCACCGGCCTCACCACGACTGTTCCCGTTTTCCACTCGACAGAAAACATTTACCGAGTGACAGGAGATGGAATCCCAATGCCCTCCTCCCGTCGGCGATACCTTCGTGGCTGTGTGGCGACCCTCGGACTGGCGTCCGGTGGCTGTCTCGGTTCGAACGGGTACATAGAGACTTCACCGATTGGAACTGAGACGACACCGGAATCAGGGGCTGGGACGGCCGCCCACAAGCGGAGCGGGGAAACGGAACCGTTCGTCGCCTGGCAGCAATCACTCGGTTCACCGATCACTGCCCCGCCAATTAGTACGGGGAGCAGTCTGTACGTCGGGACTGAGTCGGGAACGGTCAAATCATTTGCAACTGCTGACGGGAGCCAACAGTGGATGTACGATGCGAGCGACCCCATCCGCGCGCAGCCGAGATGCGTCGGAAACACCGTCTTCGTCGTAAGCGGGAAAGAAGGGTTGTACGAGGACCACATCGTCGTGGCACTCGACGCCGAAAGCGGTGCAAAGCAGTGGACGTTCTCGCCCGGAGAGTGGTGGCTTGAGTTGCTCGGCGCGACCGATGAGATGGTGTACGTCGGGACGAACACCGACGCCCCGTCGAAGCAGGGACGGACGCTCTACGCGCTCGCTGTTTCTGACGGGTCGGTGCAATGGTCCGGGGAAATCGGGGACCAGTACGAGGGAGCGGTGCGCAACGGGGCGATATACGTGGCGTCGTACGGCCGGTTCTACGCGTACGACGCTGAGACCGGTGAGAAACGGTGGGCTACTGACGTTGCCGACTACTACTCTCGGACGATGGTCGCCACCGACGACACGCTCTGTTATGCCGCCGACGTGGACGAGACCCGCGGCACGCTAATCGGCGTCGCTGCCGACACCGGTGAGACCGTCTGGAGACACGACGAGGGGTCCGTCGCATCGACGACACTTCACGACGGAACGCTCTATATCGGTGGCACACACGTCGCTGCGCTCGACCCCGCGAGTGGCGAGCAACAGTGGCAAGCGGAGCAGTCCGGCTACGTCCAACAAGCCCCGGTTCAGAACGGCGTCCTCTATGCAGGTGGTGACAAGATACGTGGCTACGACAGTAGCGACGGCGAACAGAGATGGACGTGGGAGCCCAACGTAGACGTTGAAGGGGTGGTGCCGGCAGCGGTCGTTTCCGACACCCTGTACGTGGACTCGTGGACGGACGGCGACCCGCGGAATCGATTCAAGTTCGCGGTCGATACGACGGCCGGAACGAAACGGTGGGCGTTCGATGTCGGGAGCAATCTGACCGATCTGTCCGTCGACGAAAATGGGGCCTATGTCGCCGCTGCCGATACCGTGTACGCGCTGGAATAGCCGAGAAAACGCCCCGCTGATGCCGTCTAAAGCAGCCCCATCTCGTCCAGCCGCTCGGGCAGGTACGTCTCAGTCACGAAGTCAAGCCCCCGAGAAGCGAGCGCCTGCTGTTCGGCCTTCTTGTTGATGTCGAGCTGGAGTTCTATCTGTTCCTCCCAGAAGTCAGTCTGGAAACGCGGGTCCTCAAGTTCACTCTCCAGGGCGTTGACGTCGGAGTCCGACAGCGGGTCCGTCGGCAGTTCGTACTCGACGATGTCCTCCGGGCGGATGCCGATGAACTGGGCCTCGGGGGTCGCCAGGTACTCCGAGAGGTGCGCACTCTTGATGGAGCCGTAGGAGACCGACCCGAAGATGCGGTACGACCACGGGTCACCGTCAGTGAATACCGTGACCGGGAGGTCGAGTTCGTCGTGGAGGCGCTTGATGAGCCGCCGGGTGGCCCGCGCGGGCTGGCCGCCGAGGTGGACGACCAGCGCGTCGTACTCGTCGTCGAAGCCGTTCTCGACGAGTCGGTCGCGCATGCCGCCGGTCTCCACGCAGAGGACGAACTTCGCGTCGTTGTCGAGGAACTCGATGGTGTCGGGGTTGTTCGGGATCTGGTAGCCGCCCTGTCCCACGTCGTCCTGACAGTGGATCTCGCGGTCGCCGCGGTTGGTCTGCTCGCGGAGGAGCAGCGGCCCCATCACCTTCGCACCGGACTCCTCCGGGCGCATGTGGAAGTCCTCGCGTTTGACGTCGGAGACGATTTCGAGGTCCTCGATGAGGTTGTTCGACTCGTCCTGCGTGTTGAACTGGGCCTCGTCGAGGTCCCAGGACTCCGAGAGGTAGTACAGTTCACGCAGAGTCGATGAGCGGTCCTCCTCTAGTTGCTGGGAGAGGAAGTCGATGGTGTAGACGGCCTTCAGGATCTTCTCGGCCCCGGAGATCGTCTTGGCCGACCGGGTGGAGTTGCGGTCGCCGTACACCCAGACCTGCTCGTCCTCGTCGAAGACGATGTTCGATTTGGTCCGGGTCGGGATGGTCATCGTCGGCACCTCGCCGTCGGCGAACTGGTCGTAGAAGTCCGCCGCGAGGTCGATGAGTTGCTCGCGCGCTTCCTCGGTGTCAGGTGTGGTGTCTGAATCGGTGCTCATATCAGGCGTTCACCGTGAGTTTCTCCTCTTCGATGCCGTCGACCGAGACGGTGAACTCGGCCTCGCCGGTCACGCTGTATTCGAGGACGGCGGTTTCACCGGCCCCGACGGTCGGGGACCACTTGACGAACCACTCGCCGTCCATCTCGACGACGTTCGCGCCGTTGGTGTCCTGCGGTTCGGCGGTGACGATGTCGGTCAGTTCCACGTCCGCGTTCGTGTCGTCGTTGTTCTCGATGCGGACCCGGACCGTGTCGTCCTCGACCTCGCGCTCGACGAGGACGTTATTCATGATGCGGGCCAGCGAGTCGTCGATGTGAAGCTCGTCGTTGTCGGTGACCTCGGTGAGCTTCTCGGCCATCTCAGGCAGGATGGTCGCGAGTTTGTCCTGCTTCTCGCGGCGCTGTTGCATCGAGCGGCGCTTGTTCAGGTAACTTTTGAGTTCGCGGGCGGCCTCCCGGATGGCGAGTTCGATCTCGTCTTCCATCTCGGGGACGTTGGCGATGGCGTCCTTCGATTCGCTGGTGAAGGGGACGTTCGTCGAGGCGACGTGGACCATGATGACTGCCGGTCCCTTCGGGATGCCCGAGCCGCCGGGCTGGTCGAGGTTGTAGTTGCGCCACCGGATGGATTTCACGACATCTGTGGTCGCACAGGCCCCGCGCTGGTACACCAGCGGCACGCGGTTGGCGAATCGCATCACGTCGACGGTCCCTTCGGCTTCCAGTTCACCGCCGTAGGCGATGCCGGCCTCGACGATGAACGGGTCGCCGCCGTGGACCGACGCGTCCCGCGTCGATGCGGCGTAGAAGTCCGCATCGAACTCTTTCCGGAGTCCTTCCTCGACGAGTTCCGCGCTGATGGGGGAGAGACAGTCCGTCGGCGGCGCGATGATGTCCGTCTCGCGCATCGCCGACAGCAACTGACTCGCCGTATCGCGGTCGTCGGCGATATCTGAGACCTTCGGCGGCTCTTCCGGAACGCCCTCGGCGGCCGTCCAGAGCGCTTCGAGGACGTTTTCGCGGGCCGTCTCACCGAAGGTTGCGTCGTCCTGTTCCTCGGTCATGTCGGCCGCGCGGTCGATGTAGCCCCGGAGTTCATCGCGGGTCAGCCGGTGGCGGCCGTCGTCGTCGAACTTGTCGGCCAGTCGGCTCGCCAGCCCCTCGATGGCGGCGTCGTCCTTGCGTTTCGTCGTCACGTCGTCGACGAGGGCGTAGAGGTCACTCGACAAGTTGTCGCTGACGGCGTTCCAGGCCGCGTCGACGGCGTTTTCTCGAACTGTCGCGCCGAACGTCGTGTCGCCGTCCGCTTCGGCGTCTTCGGCCGCGTCGTCGACGATGGCTTCGACCTCGTGGTACGCGACCCGGTCGCGGTCGTGGATGGCGTCGGAGACGGCGGCGGCGAACGTCGCCGTGGTTTCAGCGCCCTTGTTCGCCACGGCGTCCTCGACGGCGGCCTCGATGTCCGCGTCCTCGCCGACTTTCGGCGGCTGCCAGGCCATGCCGCGGCCGTAGTGGCGGTCGTTGAAGTTCGCGATGACGCTGTCGGCCGTCTTCCCGCCGACGCGGGTGAACTCCTCCTGCATGAACCCCGACACGGAGTAGGAGTCCGTGGCTTCGAGCATCTTCAGGAGCGTCCCCAGTTCGACGCCGTGTGGGTGCGGGCGTATCTCCTCGGTCTCGTCGGGGAGTTCGGCGCGCTCGGCGCGTTCGAACTTCAGCGATTCGTCCAGCCCCGGCTCGTCGAACTCGATACGGGCGTGGGGGTTGACGACGGCCGTGTCCTGAATGTAGTCCCGCAGTGTCGAGCGGGCCCGCATATTGGCCTCCATCTCCAGTTCGATGCGCGTGCCGTGAGGTCGCTCCCAGGTCGTCGTCTCGTCGACGCTGATTTCGGGTTCGTTGGTGTCCGTGTCGACGATGAGTTCGAAGTACTGGGCCTCGTCTTGGCCCTTCGGCCGGGACGTGATTTTCGCCGGCTTGCCGGAGGTAAGCTGTGAGTAGAGCACGGCCGCAGAGATCCCGATCCCCTGCTGTCCGCGATTCTGCTCCCTGGCGTGGAAACGGGAGCCATAGAGGAGCTTCCCGAAGATTTTCGGTGCCTGTTCCTTCGTGATACCGGGGCCGTTGTCCTCGACGACCAGCTTGTAGTAGTCGCCGGACTCCTGAATCTCGACGTAGATATCGGGGAGAATACCGGCCTCCTCGCAGGCGTCGAGCGCGTTGTCGACGGCCTCTTTGACGGCCGTGACGAGCGCTCGGGCCTCCGAGTCGAAGCCCAGCATGTGCTTGTTCTTCTCGAAGAACTCGGCGATGGAGATGGCCCGCTGGGATTCGGCCAACTCCTCGGCGATCCCCTCGCCCTCGCCGAGTTGCGACTGATACGAGGTCATTGTCGTGCGGTACGTACCCGCGTCGGGGTTAAAAGGTAATCGCCACCGGAGTGAAAGTAAACCCTCCCTTTAAAATCGCAGTCCCGCGCGCGTGCGGGAGCTTTATACGTCCCCCTCTATTAGGACGGGTAAGTTCCTATGTCAGGAGAGTCTGATGAGTACGGCGCAAAGTCGATCCAGACCCTCGAAGGGCTGGAAGCCGTCCAGAAGCGACCCGCGATGTATATCGGGTCGACGGACGCTCGCGGCCTCCATCATCTCGTCTACGAGGTGGTCGACAACGCGATCGACGAGGCGCTCGCCGGCTACTGTGACAACATCGACGTAACGATTCACGACGACGGCTCCGTCTCTGTCAGCGACGATGGACGTGGCATCCCCGTCGATACCCACGAAGAGCACGGCCGCCCGGCCGTGGAGGTCGTGATGACGATTCTCCACGCCGGTGGGAAGTTCGACAACAAGTCCTACCAGGTCTCCGGTGGCCTCCACGGGGTCGGGGTGAGCGTGGTCAACGCACTCTCGAAGTGGCTCGAAGTCGAGGTCAGGCGCGACGGCGCGCTCTGGAAGCAGCGCTTCGACCACGGCAAACCGGAGTACGACCTCAAGAAGGTCCGCGACCTCGAACCCGACGAGGAGACGGGCACGACGGTCCGGTTCTGGCCGGATGACGAGATCTTCGAGACCGGCGAGTTCAAGTTCTCGACGCTGTCGTCCCGACTGCGGGAACTCGCCTTCCTCAACTCCGGTGTCGCCATCTCTATCATCGACGAGCGCGACGGCGAAACGGAGACGTTTGCCTACGACGGTGGCATCCGCGAGTTCGTCGAGTATCTGAACGAGACAAAGGACCCGCTCCACCGCGACATCATCTACTTCGAGGACGAGGAGGAAATCGCTGAGGGGCCGGTTCAGGTCGAGATTGCCATGCAGGGGACCGACGACCTGCAGGGCTCTATTCACGCCTTCGCCAACAATATCAACACGCGCGAGGGCGGGACACACCTCACAGGGTTCAAAACATCGCTCACACGGGTCGTCAACGACTACGCGACCGACAATAATCTGCTGAAAGACCTAGACGATACGCTCAAAGGCGACGACATCCGCGAAGGGCTGACGGCCGTCATTTCTGTCAAACATCCCGACCCCCAGTTCGAGGGCCAGACCAAGACGAAACTCGGCAACAGCGAGGTCCGGGGTATCGTCGAATCGGCGATGCACGACGGGCTTGCTACCTTCTTCGAGGAGAACCCCGACACGGCCGAGGCCATCGTCGGAAAGGCCGTCGAAGCCGCGAAAGCACGGAAGGCCGCACAGAAGGCAGAGGAACTCACCCGCCGGAAGTCGGCGCTCGACTCGACCGCACTGCCCGGAAAGCTGGCCGACTGCCAGACCCGGGACCCCGAGGAAGCCGAACTGTTCATCGCCGAGGGTGACTCCGCGGGCGGCAGCGCCAAACAGGGCCGCAACCCGGATTTCCAGGCCATCCTCCCCATCAAGGGGAAGATTCTGAACGTCGAGAAACACCGGCTAGACCGGATCTTGGAGAACAACGAGATACGGAACCTCATCACCGCGCTCGGGACCGGTATCGGCGACGAGTTCGATATCGACGACCTGCGTTACGAGAAGATCATTCTGATGACGGACGCGGACGTCGACGGGGCACACATCCGGACGCTCCTGTTGACGCTGTTCTACCGGCACATGAAGCCGCTGCTGGAAGCCGGCTACGTCTACGCCTCCCAGCCGCCGCTGTACCGCATTCGCTACCGCGGAAACACGTACGATGCAATGACGGATGCAGAACGCGACAAGATAATCGAAGAGAAGTGTGACGGCAACCCCACCCACGTCCAGCGGTTCAAGGGACTCGGTGAGATGAACCCCGAACAGCTCTGGGAGACGACGATGAACCCCGACAACCGGATTCTCAAACAGATAACTATCGAGGACGCCGCGGCCGCCGACAAGATGTTCAACATCCTGATGGGCGACGCCGTCGAACCGCGCAAGGAATTCATCAAGGAGAACTCGCCTGAAGCGGAGTGGGTCGACATATGAGCTCCGACGCTGACGACGCGAACGCCCCGGCAGAGCAGATCAAGCACGTCCGCATCGAGGACGAGATGGAGCAGTCCTACATCGACTACGCGATGTCGGTTATCGCGGGTCGGGCGCTCCCGGACGTTCGAGACGGTCTCAAACCCGTCCATCGGCGCATCCTCTACGCGATGCACGAGATGGGTGTCTCCTCAAACACCGCCCACCGGAAGTCCTCCTCAATTGTCGGCGACACGATGGGTGACTACCACCCGCACGGCGGCTCAGCCATTTACGACACGCTCGTCCGGATGGCACAGGACTTCTCCATGCGGTATCCGCTGATAGACGGCCAGGGGAACTTCGGCTCGATGGACGGCGACCCCGCGGCCGCCATGCGGTACACGGAGGCCCGGATGGACCCCATCGCCGAGGAACTGCTCGAAGATATCGAGAAAGACACCGTCGACTTCTCCAGTAACTACGACGACCGCCTGCAGGAACCCGACGTGCTGCCGTCGAAGGTCCCGAACCTCCTGTTGAACGGGTCGTCCGGGATTGCCGTCGGGATGTCGACAAACATCCCGCCGCACAACCTCGGCGAACTGGTCGACGCGACGGTCCAACTGCTGGAAAACCCCGACTGCACGGTCGAGGACCTGATGGAGCACATCAAGGGGCCGGACTTCCCGACCGGCGGCAACATCGTCGGCCGCGACGCCATCTACTCGGCGTACGCGACCGGCCGCGGCCGCTTGCGGGTTCGCGCCGAGTATGAGGTCGACCCCGAGGAGGGTCGCATCGTCATCAGCGAACTCCCCTACCAGGAGAACAAGGCCCGCGTCGTCGAGCGCATCGCCGACGACGTGAACGAGGGGAAAATCGAGGGCATCGCCGACCTCCGTGACGAGTCCGACCGCAACGGCGTCCGCATCGTCGTCGAACTCAAGCGCGGGGCGAACATCGACGTGGTCGAGAACCGCCTGCTCGACCACCATCTCGAATCCACCTTCGGCGTCATCAACCTCGCGCTGGTCGACGGCCAACCGAAAGTCCTCTCGCTGAAAGAGACCCTGCAGCACTACATCGACCACCGCCGCGAGGTCGTCCGCCGGCGCTCCGAGTACGACCTCGCCGAAGCCGAGGACCGCGCACACATCCTCGAAGGCCGGCTAAAAGCGCTGGAAAACGTCGAGGACGTGGTCGAACTCATCCAAAACAGCGAGGACCGCGACGCCGCCCGAGCCGGTTTGCAGGAGTCCTTCGAGTTCTCCGAGGAACAGGCCGCTCACATCGTGCGGATGCAACTCGGCTCGCTCACCTCGATGGAAGCGACGGAAATCGAGGAGGAGTACGAGGACGTACAGAACACTATCGACTACCTCGAATCTGTCCTCAACAGCCGCGAGAAGCTCGACAGCGTCATCGCCGACGAACTGCAGGAAGTCAAAGACGAGTACGACGACGACCGCCGGACGAGCATCATCGAAGACGAGGGCCAGGTCACCCACGAGGACCTCATCCCCGAGGAGGACTGCGTCGTCGTCATCACCGAGGACGACTACATCAAGCGGATGCCGGTCGAGAACTTCGATCCCCAGAACCGCGGCGGCAAGGGGATCATCGGGGCCGACCCCAAGGAGAACGACCGCGTCTCGAAGGTGTTCCGGGCCAACAGCCACGACTACCTGCTCTGTTTCACCAATCAGGGACAGGTCTACCGGCTCAAGACCTACGAGATCCCGGAAATGTCCCGAACCGCACGGGGCAAGTCCGCCATCAACCTCATCGACCTCGACGACGGCGAGGAACTGACCGCCGTCGTCTCGACCGACGAGTTCGGCGAGGACGAGTGTATCACGATGGTGACCCGGAACGGCTACGTCAAGCGGACCTGCTGTTCGGAGTTCGAGAACATCCTTTCGACCGGAATCATCGCCGCCAAGCTCGAAGACGGCGACGAACTCATCGACGTGGACGTCACCGACGGCACCGGCGACCTCGTCATCGCCACGGAGGCGGGGATGACTATCCGCTTCAGCGAGAGCGAGGTCAGCGAGATGGGTCGGTCCGCACGCGGCGTCAACGGCATCAAACTGCAGGGCGACGACAGGGTCGCGGCGATGGTCGCCACCGACGGCGACGACCGCCGCTCGCTGTTGACTGTCACGGAACACGGCTTCGGCAAGCGCACCAAACTCGACGAGTATCGGACCCAATCCCGCTACGGCAAGGGCCTCATCGACATCAAGACCGACGACCGCAACGGCCGGGTGTCGACCGCCAAGGCCGTCACTGACGAGGACCATCTGGTCATCATGTCCGAACAGGGCCAGATTATGCGTATCCGCGCCGGCGACGTGTCCCAGGTCGGTCGGAACACCAAGGGTGTGACGATTATGGGTCTCGAAGACGACGACCGTGTGGCAAGTGTGACGGTCGTGCCGGCGGAAAGCGGCGAAGAGACGGACGGCGCGGCGTCAAGCCAATAGTAGCATACTCGGCGCTTGCGCCGAGTTTCACGCGAATCGCTTCGCGATTCGCGCCTTTTTCGCCCACGTTTTTCGAGGAGCCGTCCCCGCAGCGAGCAAAGCGAGCGAGGAACGGCGACGATGAAAAAGGTGGTGGGCCAGACATACCCGTGTCGGTGTCGTACCCCGTTTATGGACTTGCCCCGGCATCTCTCACAGCACGACCGGGCGGCGCAGTTGCCGCTGGTCACCGAGGACGCACGGGTGACGCTCGTCGAACCGATGGACCGTAACCGCAACAACGAGGTGTTGTCCGCGGTCCGGGAGCAAATCGCACCTGTTGGAGACCGGTCGTGGTTGGCGGCCGCCCGAAACGGCTCGACAATCCGGTGGTCGGCGTTGTTCGACCGCTTGCGCAATGCCGGGGCGTCGAAACGGCGGCTCGCGCGAATCGAGACGCTTGCCGAGCGCTTTGACCGCCCCTACCCCTCCCTGCTGCGACTGCGTGTTAAACCCGACGTGGACCTCGATTTCGCGCCCGGCCAGTACGTGACGCTCAGGCTTCACGGCACGCCGCGGGCGTACTCGCTTGCGAACTCGCCCAGCGAGGACGAACTGGAGTTCTGCATCCGACTGGTCCCCGGCGGGAAACTGACCAGTGGGCTGTTCGAACACGTCGACGTCGGCGAGGATGTCGTCGTTCGCGGGCCGAACGGCGACATGGTACTGGACCCGCCATCGAGCCGGGATATGGTCTTTCTGGCCACCGGGACCGGCGTCGCGCCGTTCAAGAGCATGATCGACTACACGTTCGAGCAGGGGCGGGACGTGGTCGACGGCGAGCCCCGCGACATCTGGCTGTTTCTGGGCTGTGGCTGGGAGGACGACCTGCCCCACCGTGAACACTTTCGGCGACTCGACGCCGAGTACGACCACTTCCATTTCGTTCCGACGCTTACGCGCGAACCGCTGCTGACCGACTGGGACGGCGCGACCGACTACGTCCAGTCGGTGTTCGTCAACTACGTCGCAAACGACGCGCTGGAGGGTGCGGACCTGCCGGCGCGGTTCGACGCCGTTCGGGAGCAGCGCCCCCAGTCCGGCGTCGACGCCCGCATTGATCCGTCGAACGTCGAACTGTACGCGTGCGGTATCAGCGCGATGGTATCGACGCTGGTCCGGGCCGCGCGAAGCGTCGGGATTCCCGAGTCCGAAATGCAGTACGAGGGGTTCGGATAGCTACAGCACGCGCTTGCCGAAGGCGCTGGCGACGAGTTCACAGCCCAGTTCGGCGGTGCGGTTGTGTTCGTCGAGAATCGGGTTCACCTCGACCATTTCCATCGAGCGCAGTTGGTCGTGGTACTCGGCGACGTACTCCATCGCGATGTGGGCCTCACGGTAGGAGACACCGCCGCGAACCGGCGTGCCGACGCCGGGAGCTTCTGTCGGGTCGAGCCAGTCGAGGTCGAGCGAGACGTGTATCCCGTCCGTCCCGTCAGTCGCGATTTCTAGTGCCTCCGCGACGACCTCCGGTGCGCCGCGGGTGTCGATATCCGACATCGTGAACGCGGTCACGTCGCTCTCGTACAAACGGCGGCGCTCTCCGTCATCGACATCCCGTAAGCCGACGAGAACAACATTCTCCTCGCGCACCGCAGGGGTGTGGGCCCAGTCGTGGTCGGCAAACGCCCCGTCGCCGAGGACAGCCGCCAGCGACATCCCGTGGATGTTCCCGCTTGGCGTGGTCTCCGGCGTGTTGAAATCGCCATGTGCGTCAAACCAGATGACACCAAGGTCCTCATTATTACGGGCCGCGCCGGCAATGGTCCCGATACCGATAGAGTGGTCGCCGCCCAGCACGAGCGGGAACTGGCCGTCCATGAGCGTGGCGTCGACGGCCGTTGCCACGTCCTCGCACACTTCCTTCGTCTCTCTGAAGAACTTGGCTCGACCGGACGGGAGACCGCCCGCGTCCGGGTCGGATTCCTCCGGTCGCGGCACAGCGATGTCACCGCCGTCGATGCAGTCGATGCCGGCACTCGCCAACTGGTCGGCGAGGCCGCCGTACCGTATCGCTGACGGCCCCATGTCGACGCCGCGCCGGTCGGCGCCGAGGTCCATCGGAACGCCGAGGACGCGAACCTGTGTGTCCATACTCGTGCTTCGACGGGCCAGGACTAAATATCAGTGTTTGCCTGTTCTCCGATAACTTACGTGTAGGGCGCACAGACCAGTTCGATGCCCTCCTCGAAACTGATCTCCGGTTCCCAGCCTGTCGCGTCGTGCATCCGCGAGAAGTCAGCGCAGGTGTCGTGGACGTAGACGTCCTCGGGAATCGGGTTCTCGACGTACTCCGGCTCGATATCCGTTCCGAGTTCGTCGTTCAGCATCTCGACGACGGTGTTGAAGTCGTAGGCCTCGCCGGTCCCGAGGTTGTACACGCCGTTCAGTTCGTGTTCGGCGGCCAGGACGAGCCCGCGGACGATGTCGTCGACGTGGGTGAAATCGCGGGTCTGCTCGCCGTCGCCGTACAGCTTCGGTGCGTCGCCGCCGGCCAGGTCGTCGGCGAACTGTGCGATGACGTTCGCGTACTCGCCCTTGTGTTCCTCCGCGCCGCCGTAGCCCTGATACACCGAGAAGAAGCGCATCCCGGCCAGCGTGAGGTCGTAGTGGTTCTGGAAGTACTCCGCGTACGTCTCCCGGGCCATCTTCGAGGCCTCGTAGCCGGTGTTGACCGTCACGTCCATGTCCTCCGGCGAGGGTTCGGTCCGGCTGCCGTAGATGGAGGACGTCGAGGCGTAGACGATGGTATCACAGCCGTCGTCCCGGGCCTGCTCGACTGTGTTGACGAACCCCTCGACGTTCACGCGAGCGCCGTGGGTCGGATTGTCCTCGTGCATCGCGTAGGACGATAGGGCCGCGAGGTGGAATACCACGTCCACGTCGGTCGGCAGGTCGTCCGCAAGCACGCTCTGCTCGACGTACTCTACGTCTTCTGATACGTTCTCCGGCGTGCCGAGATAGCCGTCGTCCAGAGCGACGACATCGTTGTTCTCGGCCAGTTTGTTCGCGAGGTTTGCCCCGATGAACCCGCCACCGCCGGTCACCAGAACGCGCTGACTTTCCATATCTGTGTCAGGTCAGCGCTGGAATAAAGTACTAACGTTTTCCGCGATTCTGGGACGGTTCCAGACGGTTTACCGTCGCATTTAAGGACGGCTGTACCGAACAACAGATTATGTCATCTATCGAACTGACACCCAGTCAAAAGAACATTCTGCAGGAACTGGTAAATCTCTATCGGGAAAGTGAAAGCGCTGTCAAAGGTGAAGACATCGCCGAAAAAGTCGACCGTAACCCGGGCACGATTCGCAACCAGATGCAGAGTCTCAAAGCCCTGCAGTTGGTCGAGGGCGTCCCCGGTCCCAAAGGTGGGTACAAGCCTACCGCCAACGCCTACGACGCACTCCAGATTCAGGACATGGACCAGGCCGCGGAGGTCCCGCTACGCCACAACGGCGAGCTCGTCGAACACTCGAACGTCGAGGAAATCGACCTGACTAGCGTCCACCACCCCGAGGAGTGCCGCGCGGAGATTCAGCTACAGGGCACGATGTCCGAATTCCACGAGGGCGACTCGGTGACGGTCGGACCGACACCGCTGTCGAAGCTTCAGATTATCGGGACCCTCGAAGGGAAAGACGACACCAACAACAAACTCATCCTCGCTATCGACGATATGCGGGCACCGGCGGGCGAGCCGGAACACTAGTACGTGTCACTGGTCTTTTGAATTGTTTTCCTGCGGTCACCGGGGCCGCGACATACCGTACTTGCCACGAGTCTCGCTGGAAAATCATGCCCCCGCTGAAAGGGATTTCAAAGGGTTTGTATCAGTCGGTTGCGGAGTCTCCGGTATGACAGAGAACGTGGTCGTACTCGGTGCGGGGTACGCTGGTGCGGGGGCAATAAAGAGTTTAGAGGACGAGCTAGACGGTGTGACGGACGTCGATGTGACCTGGATTTCTGAGACGGATTACCACCTGGTCTTGCACGAGTCCCACCGCTGCAT